>CAKSPN010000312.1 GCA_934481375.1 uncultured Clostridia bacterium | reverse complement strand
GTAAAAGCTACGGAGGGACCCGTTTTGGTGGTTGCCGGTGCAGGCAGCGGCAAAACAACGGTGATAGTAAACAGGATTGCATATCTTATAGGAAAATATCACGTAAAGCCGCAGAATATTCTTGCAATTACATTTACAAACAAAGCGGCACGCGAAATGCGCGACCGAATAGAAAAAATACTCGGCGATACTTCCGCCGGAATGTGGATAGGAACTTTCCATTCGATGTGCGTAAGGATTTTGCGCAGTACAATCGATTTTCTGGGATACGGCAGAGATTTTATAATTTACGATACCGCCGACACAAAAACCGTTATGAAAGAGTGTATGCGTGAGCTTTCGCTCGATGAGCGCAATTTCCCGCCCAAAAGCGTGCTTTCAATTATAAGCAACGCCAAAAACGATATGATGGATCCGTCAATGTTTGAAAACGTTTACAAAAACGATTACCGTATGAAAACGGTTTCTCAGCTTTACAAGAAATATCAGGAAAAGCTAAAAGGAAACAACGCTCTCGACTTTGACGATATAATACTTAATACGGTAAAAATTTTGAGCCTTAACAATGATGTCAGAATGCATTATCAAAGCAAGTTCGAGTACGTCCTTGTGGACGAGTACCAGGACACAAATAACGCCCAGTACATACTTATAAAGCTTTTGTCGGACGGATATAAAAACATTTGCGTTGTCGGTGATGATGACCAGAGTATATACAAATTCCGAGGAGCGAATGTCGGAAACATACTGCGGTTTGAGGAGGATTACGAAAACACCCACAAGATTATGCTTGAACAGAATTACCGTTCCACGCAGAATATCCTTGACGCCGCAAACGCCGTTATCGCAAACAACGGCAGACGAATGGGCAAAAATTTGTGGACAGAGAACGGAAAGGGAAGTAAAATCATATCATATACGGGCAGTGATGAAGTTGCCGAGGGACGATATATCGCACGTGAAATACGTTCCTGTTACGAAAACGGCGGAAAATTCAGCGATTGCGCCGTTTTGTACCGCACAAACGCACAGTCACGTGTAATAGAAGAAAATCTTATGCGTGAAGCCGTTCCGTACAGAGTGCTTGCGGGTCTAAGGTTCTATGACCGGAAGGAAATAAAGGATTTGATAGCGTATCTGCGTCTTATTCTCAATCAGAACGATGATGTAAGCCTTAAGCGCATAATTAACGAACCCAAGCGCAAAATAGGTGCTGCAACGGTCGATAAAGCCGAAAAAGCCGCCGCAGCAGAGGGCATAAGCATATATGAGGTAATAAAAAACGCCGAAAAATACAGCGAACTTACAAATGCGGCGCAAAAGCTCAAAGGCTTTTCGGATATGATGGAAAGTCTTATTAAACTAAAGGACAATATTCCGCTTACGGAGCTTATAACACGCACTCTTACGGACACGGGATACACGGCGGCTCTTATGGCGGAGGATACGATAGAAAACAAAACAAGGCTCGAAAACCTTGACGAATTTATGTCCGCCGCAGAGGAGT
>CAKSPN010000311.1 GCA_934481375.1 uncultured Clostridia bacterium | reverse complement strand
TGACAGTATAGAATACAAAGACTAAAAGCATATGTTTTATGCTTTGTGACTGCGGCACGGAAAGGAATGGTTGTAAAAATGTCACTGTTATTACCGAAAGGCTATAAAAGCCCTCTTGACGGCAGAGAAACCGAAAGAGCAATAAAATTTATAAAGGATACTTTTCAGCACGAAATAATTTCGGCGCTAAATCTTCAGCGTATTTCGGCACCGCTGTTTGTCCGCCCGGAAACGGGTCTTAACGACAACTTAAACGGCGTGGAACGCCCCGTATCTTTTGACGCACCCTGTATCGGGGGAGCGACTCTTGAAATTGTACATTCGCTTGCAAAGTGGAAGCGTATGACATTGGGAAAATACGCCTTTAGCGCAGGAGAGGGACTTTATACCGATATGAACGCCATAAGACGTGACGAGGAAGTGGACAACCTCCACTCGATGTACGTTGACCAGTGGGACTGGGAGGCTGTCATAAACAAAGAGGAAAGAAATACCGAAACACTTAAAAATTACGTAAAGCGCATTTACCGTGCAATGAAATCAACCATGGCACGTGTTCATCAGAAATATCCCGAGCTTGAGGATAATTTTGCGGATGATATTACGTTCATAACCACACAGGAACTTGAGGATATGTATCCGGACGATGATCCGAAAGAGCGTGAGAATAAGCTTTTGCGTGAGAAAAAAGCGGTATTCCTTATGCAGATAGGCAAAGACCTCAAATCGGGCAAAAAGCATGACGGCAGAGCGCCCGACTATGATGATTGGGAACTTAACGGCGATATATTGGTATATTATCCCGTTCTTGACATATGCTTTGAACTTTCAAGCATGGGAATACGTGTAGACGAAAATTCGCTTATGTCGCAGATTAAAGCGTCAGGCTGTGAGGAAAGACTTACAATGGACTTCCACAAAAAGCTTTTAAACTGCGAACTTCCGTACACAATCGGCGGCGGCATAGGTCAGTCCAGACTTTGTATGTATATGCTTTCAAAGGCGCATATCGGCGAGGTACAGGCGTCCGTATGGCCCGAGGATATGATAAAAATATGCAGGGAGAACAATATAAATCTTATTTAAAGGGGAAAGGATAATAAGATGCAGACAGTTATAAAAAATCTTTTCCGCCAGACAGATAACTACGGCGGCAAAGAAGTAACAATATCAGGCTGGGTAAGAACAATAAGAGTTTCAAAGAATTTCGGCTTTATCGAAGTGAATGACGGAAGCTTTTTCAAAAGCCTGCAGATAGTAATAGAACAGGACAAGCTCGATAATTTTGCGGAGCTTTCAAAGCTTAACGTCGGTGCGGCAATAACCGCCGAGGGTATTCTGGAACTTACGCCCGAGGCAAAACAGCCGTTTGAGCTGAAAGCGAAAAGCGTTACGGTAAACGGCGCATCAACGCCGGACTATCCGCTTCAGAAAAAACGCCACAGCTTTGAATATTTAAGAACAATAGCGCATTTAAGACCGAGAACAAATACGTTTGCGGCAGTGTTCCGTGTGAGATCGCTTATCGCATATGCAA
>CAKSPN010000310.1 GCA_934481375.1 uncultured Clostridia bacterium | reverse complement strand
ACTTGCGAGCAGGGAATAGACTGCCGTAATTATGGTGTGCTGGACGGTATTGTTGAAGCTAAAAGATTATTGAGCGCAATGATTGAATGCCCTATCGACAACATTATAATATACGGAAATTCAAGCCTTAACGTTATGTATGATACCGTTGCACGTTCGTTTACGCACGGCGTTATGGGTTCAACACCGTGGTCAAAGCTTGATAAAGTAAAATTCCTTTGCCCCGTACCGGGATATGACAGACATTTCGGAATAACCGAGTTCTTCGGCTGTGAAATGATAAACATTCCCATGAACTCCGACGGCCCCGATATGGATATGGTAGAAGAATATGTTAACAACGACCCTGCCGTAAAGGGTATCTGGTGTGTGCCGAAGTATTCAAACCCGTCGGGAATTTCGTATTCCGACGAAACGGTGCGCCGTTTTGCACACTTAAAACCGGCGGCGGAGGATTTCAGAATTTACTGGGATAACGCATACTGCATACATCATCTGTATGACGAGCCTGAAAATCAGGATCATATACTCGAAATCCTTTCCGAATGTGAAAAAGCGGGAAATCCCGATATAGTATATAAATTCTGCTCAACTTCAAAGGTTACGTTCCCGGGTTCGGGTATTGCCGCAATTTCCGCATCAAAGGCAAATCTGGACTTTATCAAAAAGCAGATGACCATTCAGACTATCGGACACGATAAGCTTAATCAGTTAAGACACGCAAGATTTTTCGGAGATTTTAACGGAATGGTTGAGCATATGAAAAAGCACGCCGCTGTTTTAAGACCGAAATTCAAGGCGGTGGAAGATATTTTGGAGAGCGAACTCGGCGGACTCGGAATTGCCACATGGACAAATCCGAAAGGCGGATACTTTATCGGATTTGATACAATAGACGGCTGTGCAAAGAAAGTGGTTTCGATGTGTGCCGATGCGGGCGTTAAGCTTACGGGAGCCGGAGCGACATACCCGTACGGAAAAGATCCGCATGATTCAAATATAAGAATAGCGCCTACGTATCCTTCAACGGAGGAATTGAAAAAAGCGTGCAAGGTATTTGTTATTTGCGTAAAGCTTGCGAGCGTGGAGAAATTTTTGGAAACAAAATAAGTATATATAAAAGCAACAGGCAGAAATGCCTGTTGCTTTGCTCTGTCAGGAGTTCATTTTAAAAATTTTCTTAAACAGTCCCGATAAACCTTTGGGCAGTTTCATAACAACGATTTTCATAACACCCCGTCCTTTCTTACCATTTAAACAAACATAAATAGCCGAAAAAAATAAGCAGAAGCGTTTCTATAATTGCCACCGCCGCAATGGGGAGAAACAATCCGGCAACCACTCCGATGCAGAACGACAGCGAAACCAGCCCCGTAGTTTTTGCACAGCCTCGCATACAAAAGTTAATCATAAAATCCACTCCCGTGTATCAATCTAATATCAGTATATGCGAGGGAAAATTTTTATGTGATAAACTTATTGATTTTTGGACAGCGAGATGTTATAATGTCTTTAAGGAGGGGATATATATGGGTATGAAC
>CAKSPN010000309.1 GCA_934481375.1 uncultured Clostridia bacterium | reverse complement strand
GCCCGTAATCCTCACGGCTTGCCGCATACGCCGCATACAAAAGCCGTACCGCCTCGTAATCCACCTCGGTAAGCTCGCTCATTTCTCTCGGATTTAGGCTGTCGGTCAGCATATACCCTTGCATTGCCTCGGTGTTGGCAAGTCCCTGTGTGTGATCCACCTCGTCAAATTTTTCAAGCTCGCCGAGCAGGAGTGCCTCTTTTTCATAATCGCCGCTCGGAACCATAACCGCAACAAGATTTGTTTTCTTAAACGTATTATCTATCTTTTCCTGCGCAATCTGCGTTTCGCTTTTTCTCACCGTTTTAAGTCCCGACTGCCCAAAGCAGTACGGGCATTGGTTTGACAGGAAAAAGCCTATCACCATAAGTCCGAGAAATATGGGAGGAATTATTTTTCTGGTTTTTAAATCGAATTTTCCGATAAACGTTATATCGGGAACAAGGTTTCTGTGTTCGGTTTTTTCCATATATTTTCCGAACAGCATAAGAAGTCCGGGCATAAGCGTGAACACGCTCAAAAGGCTGAACATAATCGCTTTTATCAGTACAAACGCCAAATCCTGACCTATTTTAAACTGCATTGTAATAAGCGCCGCCAAACCTGAAATCGTTGTAAGACTGCTTGACGCCACTTCGGGGATTGCCTTGCTTAAAGCCGTTATAACCGCTTCTCTCTGCGGCAGTGTTTCATGCTCCTCCGTATAGCGGTGGCACAGAATAATCGCATAGTCTATCGCAAGCGCAAGCTGTAAAATTACCGCAACGGAATTCGATATAAAAGAAATTTTTCCGAGCATAAAGTTTGTGCCCTTATTGAGCATTGCCGCCGCTCCGAAAGTGATTGCAAGCACGGGTACTTCGGCATACGACTTTGAAGTAAGCGTAAGCACCACGCCTATAATTACGGCGCTTATGATAAGTATTATCGTCATTTCCGACGCAAGCGAGTCGCTTGTGCTGTTTCCGACCTCGCTTGAAACGTATATATCACGCCCGTCAAGCTTTTGTTTTATTTTCTCCAGCGCCTCTGCGCTTTCCTCATCGTCGGCAGTACCCGTAAACGTAACGCTGAACAGTGCCGACGCATTCTTAAAATGTTCCTCGCTGTTTTCAAAATCCACCTTTGAAACGCCGTCAATCTGTTCTATTTCGTCCGCAAGCTCCTCGGCTTTTTGATATGATATATTCGACACCATAATTTCAGCCGTACCGTATGTGGTAAATTCACGGTTCATAACCTCAACGCCGCGGCGTGTCTGCGTGCTTTTGGGAAGATATGTGGTTATATCGTTTTCTACCTTTACCCATCCCGACGAGAAAATGCTGAATATTCCCGCCATTATAAATATAAGAAAAAACAAGTTTCGTCTGTCGACAATGAATTCCGCTATTTTATACATAAAGCTCGGTTTTTCTTTCATATACACAACTCCTGTTACAAAAACTATATATGTAGATTATCTTGACAAATATTTCTCCTTATATTATTATAATAAAGACAACCGATAATTACAAGCACATAAAATAACTTGTGTATAATAAACTACAGATTTTAATATCTGTATATTAA
>CAKSPN010000308.1 GCA_934481375.1 uncultured Clostridia bacterium | reverse complement strand
GTTTTGAATTTGAGGGCAGAACATACCGCTTTCCGATAAACGAACCGAAAACGAATTGCCATCTTCACGGGTTCTTGCACGAAACGGAGTTTGAAATATCAAAACAGAGCGGCAGTTTTGCCGAGTGCGTATGGGAGAGCGTGTATTTTGATCTGGGAAAGCTTAGGATTAAAATAACCTACCGCTTGTCTGAAGAGGGTTTGGAGCAGATAACAAAAATTACAAACCTTTCGGAGAATAATATGCCGAATTTTCTCGGATTTCACACAACGTTCAATGTTCCGTTCATCATAGGTTCCGATCCCGACAATATACGGCTTTGCGCCGAAACGGGAGAGGAGATTGAGAGGGATAATAATTATCTGCCGACGGGAAAAATCCTGCCTTGCGATGAAATTAATAAAAAAATAAACAGCGGTACATTTATGCCGTTTGAAAAGGTTATAAGCAGAAACTGCAAGTCGGACAGGGACGGAAAAATTGAACTGCGTGATATAAAGCATAATGTAAAGGTTGTATACGAAAACGATAAAAAGTTCGGCTGGAGATTGTTTTATAACGGAAATGCGGACGAATATATATGCCTTGAGCCTATGACGTGTATGGCAAACTGCCCGAATGCGCCGTTTGAGCGCCGTTTCGGCGGATTTGACAGCATACCGCCGAACACATCAAAGGAATACATATCAAAAATATACTTAAAGGAGATGGATTGATAATGAAAGTGACTTGGCTCGGACAGGCAGGGGTGATGTTTGAAACGGATAACAAGATAATTATGGTTGATCCGTATCTGTCCGACAGCGTTGAAAAAGCAGAGCCGCAGAACAAACGCCGAGTGCCTGTTGACGAAAGCTTTTTGAAAATCAAACCCGATATAATAGTGCTTACGCACAATCACCTTGACCATACCGATCCCGACACATTACAGCACTATATTACGGAAAAAAGCGCTGTTTTGGTGCTGGCGCCATCAAACGCATGGCAGACGGTGCGCAGTAAGTTTTGCGAGGGGAAGAATACTTTTGTTCGGTTTAACCGACATACCGTATGGACAGAGGGAAATATAAAGTTTACTGCCGTTAAAGCGGAACATTCGGACGATGCGGCAATCGGCTGTGTGATAGAGGCAGAGAACAAAAAATATTATGTTACGGGAGATACGCTTTACAATGAAGAAATTTTTACCGAGCTTCCCGAAGATATAGATTATGTTTTTTTGCCCGTAAACGGGCGTGGAAACAATATGAATATGACGGACGCAAAAGATTTTTGTGAACAAATCGGAGCAGTTGCAGTGCCTATGCATTGCGGTTTGTTTGACAGTTTGGATTTGAATGATTTCCAATATGAAAACAAGATTGTTCCCGAATTTTATAAAGAAATAAAGCTTTAAAGAAAGGAAGAACGTTATGAAAATAACAAGACTTGAAGTAATCAAGGTAAAACCGAGATGGATGTTTTTAAAAATGCACACCGATACCGATATTTTCGGCTTGGGCGAGCCTGTTCTGGAGGGACACTGCACATCGGTTGAGGCAGTTATAAAGGAGTTTGAGGAGTATCTCATAGG
>CAKSPN010000307.1 GCA_934481375.1 uncultured Clostridia bacterium | reverse complement strand
GCTGTATTTTTCAACAGAATAAATTTTATTTATATGGATTGTTTCGCAGTCAAACAAATTCATCAAATCTCACCTCAAAAGCCTTAATTAATGCAATTATAACACATAGGTTTATTTTTTGCAAGATAAAAAATACCATAACAAATTATAAAACCATAACAATTTTTATTTACTATTGAACTGTTTTTATTATAATAGATGTGTACGGAGGTAAACTATGAAAGCTATAATATTTGATATACAGAGAAATTCTTTTGTTGACGGACCCGGAATAAGAACAACAGTGTTTTTCAAAGGCTGTAATCTGCGCTGTAAATGGTGTCATAATCCCGAAAGCCAATCGGCAAAAAAACAAATGATGTTTTATAAGGATAAATGTATCGGCTGCGGCAAATGTGCCGAGGTTTGTCCTCATCAATTAAAAAAATGTGATTTCTGCGGCAAATGTGAGCTTTACTGCCCTGCGGACGCAAGAAAAATATGCGGCAAGGAATATAGTGCAGACGAGGTTTTTAGTGAAATTGCAAAGGATAAAATGTTCTATGAAAACTCCGGCGGCGGTGTGACTTTTTCCGGCGGTGAATGTATGTTGCAAACGGATTTTCTGTGCGAAATTCTGAAAAAATGCAAAGAGAACGGCATACATACGGCGGTTGATACGGCGGGGAACGTACCTTGGGAATATTTTGAGAGGGTGTTGCCGTATACGGATTTGTTTTTGTATGACGTCAAGGCATTTTCTGAGGATTTACATAAACAGGGAACGGGAGTTTCAAATAAATTAATTCTCGAAAATCTGCTGCGCCTTTCGGGCAAATGCGATATTATCGTAAGAATCCCCGTTATAGGCGGATTTAACAGTGATAAATCAGAGCTTCGGCAAATTGCGGGATTTTTGAAAAAGATTAAATGTATTAAAAAAGAGCCTTTGCCGTATCACAGCATGGGCGAGCATAAATATGATGCACTTGGTATGAAATGTGAAAAGTACAGTGTGCCGGATATGCAAGAAATTAAAAAAATATTTGAGGAGTGATTAGATGTTTACCAAATGGACAAAACTAATGGACAGCTTTTTTGAAAGGGGGATTCCGTTTTATGATTGTATAGTGATGAAAGACGGAAAATTCGTGTACCGTCATGCAAACGGTTATACGGATATAAACAAAAAAAACGGAGGTGACTGGCAAGGAGCTTTATAATATTTATTCATGCTCAAAGCTGATTACCTGCGCGGCGGCGCTGAGCTCTATGAAAAAGGTATGTTCGGAACTCATGTACTGGGATATGAAAAATTTCAGCAGATAAGAACAAAAATAACAGATACTATACAAGAAATCTATAAGTGAGGGATTGTTATGAATGAAAGAATTAAAAAGCTTACGGAGTTTACACTGAACGGAAATATGTATGTTTCTCCCGTAAAAACAGAATTTGACAGAGAGGATTTGTTTTTGCCAAGAACCGAAAGAGAGGTCAAGCGTCTTTGCGAATATATTAGAAATCAGCAGCCTATGATTACCGAGTATTCCAAGCTGACAGGATTTTTCAGGTGCGACGGCAGCGTTGTCGGC
>CAKSPN010000306.1 GCA_934481375.1 uncultured Clostridia bacterium | reverse complement strand
AATAAGCGCAGTGCGTGAATTTCTCGGCGCAGGCACGATTTTTGACATTCCCATATACGGCGGTGCAATAACGCCGGCATCAATAATCATAATGGCACCGGGCGGATTTATCGTACTCGGACTTTTGGTTGCGCTCGTACAGCACATAATGAGCAAGGAGGGCAAGTAAAATGTTAAAGACTGTAATAGCTATCATAATTTCCGCACTGTTTACGGAAAACTTTGTAATGGTAAAATTCTACGGGTGCTGTCCGTTCCTCGGCGTTTCAAAAAAGACGGACACGGCTCTCGGTATGGGTATAGCGGTTACATTCGTTATGGGCATAGCGTCTATGGCGACATATGCCGCATATACATATCTGCTCGTCCCGTTCGGACTTGAGTATCTGCAGACAATATTATTTATACTCATAATTGCCGGACTTGTTCAGTTCGTTGAACTGTTCGTAAAAAAATCAATGCCGCCGCTTTACAATGCGCTCGGCATATATCTTCCGCTCATAACCACAAACTGCGCCGTATTAAGCGTAACGCTCCTTAATGTGGAAAAGAGCTATAATTTCATACTTTCGCTCCTGTACGGCGTATTTGCCGGTCTCGGATTTACGCTTGCGATAGTTCTTATGGCAGGCATACGCGAACAGCTTGACGAGAGCGCAATGCCGCAATCCTTCAGAGGTTTTCCTGCCGCACTTATAACGGCGGGACTTATGGCGCTTGCGTTTATGGGCTTTTCGGGTCTGTCATTCTGATGAAAGGAGCGATGTGTGATGAATTTTCAAAGTATACTTATTGCCGCCGCAATAGTCGGCGGAGTGGGGCTTTTGTTCGGACTTATTCTTTCGATAGCGTCGTTTGTTTTTGAAGTAAAAACAGACGAGCGCACGGAAAAGATAACTGCCGTTCTCCCCGGTGCAAACTGCGGTGCGTGCGGATACGCCGGCTGCGGCGCTTATGCCGACGCAATCGTTTCAAACGGCGACCCCGTAAACAAATGCGTGGTCGGAAAAGGTGCGGTCGCCGAAAAGATTGCGGAATTTATGGGAGTGACGGCAGAGGCTCCCGAAGAAAAAACCGCACACGTTGCCTGTTCGGGCGACTGCAGCTCCGTTGTGTACAAATATGATTATGACGGAAAAAGCGACTGTATAAGCCAATCACGGCTTGCCGGCGGTGCAAAGCTGTGTCCGAGCGGCTGTCTCGGCGGCGGAAGCTGTGCAGATGTATGCCAATTCGGCGCAATATCCGTAAAAGACGGTGTTGCCGTTGTGGACGAGGACAAATGCACCGCCTGCGGACAATGCATAAAAGTCTGTCCCAAGCATATTATCGGCTTTGTTCCGAAAAAAATAAAACAGCGTGTAAACTGCCAAAATCCCGAAACGGGAAAATACGTAAACAAGTATTGCTCCTCCGGCTGTATCGGCTGTAAGCTGTGCGAAAAGAATTGCCCATTTGACGCAATTCACGTCGAGAACAATTACGCCGTTATTGATTACGATAAGTGCAAAAACTGCGGTTTATGCGTTCAGAAGTGTCCGCGCAAAGTTATATCTAAAATAAGCTAACACAAAGAGCC
>CAKSPN010000305.1 GCA_934481375.1 uncultured Clostridia bacterium | reverse complement strand
TGCCATATACCGGTACATCTCGTATAAGAACAGCCGCTTGAATGATATGTTGCCGATTGCTTTCCGCACGGTTGTTTTCCGCTTCTCACATCGTTTACGGCAGATACAAAGATAGCGTTCTCGCCCACGTTAAGGAAATCCGTTATATCAAATTCAAAGGATGAATATCCGCCTATATGTGTTCCGGCTTTTTTTCCGTTCACGTAAAGAACTGTTTTGTAATTTACTGCACCGAAATGAATTATAATGCGTCCTTTAAAAGCTTCGGCGCTAATAACAATTGTTCTTCGGTAGCAAACTCCGCCGATAAAATCCTTATAGCCGATTCCGGACAGCGTGCTTTCGGGGCAGAACGGAACGATGATTGTATTTTCAAGCGTATCATTATATTTTTCTCTTTCCTCTGCACTTGCTCCGAAGTCAAATTCAAACTCCCATTCTCCGTTCAGATTTATCCATTTTTCTCTTTCCCACTGCGGATTGGGATGTTCCGCCTTAGGTATCGTTAAATTATCTTTCATAAGTTCGTTAACTCCTTTTAACTATATTTGAAAAGCTTACAAGCAATTTATTAAAAAACATTACAATTTTCATATGATAAGACAATTGCGCAGCCAGAGCTGCGCAATCATATACAGCGCTCAAAAAATATCTAATTTATATTATTATATTATGAAATAATTATTGCATACAATGCTTCCGCTGCAGTCTTTCTTGTAACCTTATCACCCGAAATACGTTTATTTATTCCGAGTCTTTCAAGCATAGCATTAACTTCCTCAACCGCAATATTCTCCTCGGGAGCAAACGTGCCGTCGCCCTTTCCGAATACTATACCGGCTTTTGCGGCTGACATTATACCCTTATAGTAAGGCATATTTTCGGTTACGTCCGTAAACGGTTCTACCACATTAAAGCCAAGCTTGTCGGACGCTTTCATAACCGCCTCCGTAAAGTCGCCTCTTGAGATTGTACCGTCGGGCGTAAATGTAGTTTTACCCGTTGCACGCATGGTATCCGTTAAAAACACACGCTCGATTGCTTCACGGTCTTCTTCCGCAACATCGGCAAACAACGGTTTGTCCTGATACGGATTAAAGGAAACTTTTTTATTCTGCTTATTGCTGCCGCCCGTCTTAACAATTTCAAAGTTAGAGGCATGCTCCGTACCGTCAAGCACAAATGTGCTTACTCCGTTACCCTTTGTAACAGGTATTTCCTTCTGTCTCTGTCCTTCTGTTGATAATGCGTAAATCCTAACGTTTGCATCGGTCTTAAGCGTAAATTTGCCCTTTACAGGCTCCATTAATAACGGAGAAGTACCCGGATCGATAATCTTGTTTCCTGCTTCCGAAAGGACAAGACCCGTACGTCTTGCTCTCGCCGTAGCGGTAAGCAACAGTTTGTCTTGCTCGTATATACCCTTATCTGCCAATGACGAAAGGGCAAGCGCACAATATTCCGTGCTCGGTTCCATAATAATATCGTCCAGTTCAATCACCTCGCCTGCCAAAAATCCGCAAGCCGCCTGTGATTTTTCGGTGTTTAATTTGAATATGCCTTTTTGTTTATCCATGTACAGCTCATCTGTCAGCGAAACATACGG
>CAKSPN010000304.1 GCA_934481375.1 uncultured Clostridia bacterium | reverse complement strand
GTCAATAAGCTGTTTTGCAAGCACTTTGGCATTCTTCACAATCTGCTTTTGATATTCCTTAAACTCGGGCTTTAACGCCTCACCGAAGCAAACAGCTTTTGCCGTAATGGTATGCATAAGCGGACCGCCCTGTATACCGGGGAATATAGCCTTATTTATCGCTTTTGCGATGTCCTCATTGTTTGTGAGGATAAGTCCGCCTCTCGGGCCGCGGAGCGTTTTATGCGTTGTCGTGGTAACAACGTCTGCATACGGTACGGGCGATGGGTGACAGCCTGCCGCAACAAGACCTGCAATATGCGCCATATCAACCATGAGATATGCTCCTACCTCGCGAGCTATTTCGGCGAATTTCTCAAAATCTATAATTCTCGGATATGCGCTTGCTCCTGCAAGAATAAGCTTTGGCTTTGAGTCGAGAGCAAGGCGTCTTACCTCGTCATAATCTATGGTGTTTGTGTCTTTGGTTACGCCGTAAGGAACAATATTAAAATATTTACCCGATATATTTACCGGTGAGCCGTGGCTTAAATGTCCGCCGTGTGCCAAATTCATTGACAGAACAGTATCTCCCGGCTGTAAAAGTCCGAAGAAAACCGCAAGGTTTGCCTGTGCGCCTGAATGAGCCTGTACGTTTGCGTATTCCGCACCGAACAGCTTTTTCGCACGCTCTATGGCGAGTGTTTCCACAACGTCCACAAACTCACAGCCGCCGTAGTATCTCTTTCCGGGATAGCCTTCGGCATACTTGTTTGTAAGAGTTGTTCCGTTTGCCTCCATAACCGTTTCGGAAACAAAATTTTCAGACGCAATCAGCTCGATTTTGTTTCTCTGACGGTTTGTTTCGTTCATAACCGCCTCATAAATTTCCGGGTCGTTTTGTTTTAAAAGAGTGTAATCTTTCATCAAATCATTCCTTTCGCCAATAGTATGTTAAAGCCTGTCCTCGGACATACCTTAATCCTTTACATTATATAATGTATCCGCAAAATATGCAAGCTTTTTATAAAAATTTATAAAAGAACTTATTTTTCGATTTCATATCTGTAATCATATGTAATCGACAGGGTATTGCGATGGAGAAAATCCGGTTTGCTTTTTAAACACATTTGAAAAATAATATGTATTGGAAAAACCGCACATTTCCGCAATTTCCGAAACCGACCGACGGTTTGTGACCAGCAGTTCTTTTGCGTAATCAATCCGCATCTTTGTCACAAATTTCACAGGCGGCATTTTAAATGTTTTCTTGAACAATTCGCTGAAATAGGCATATTCCAGCCCCGAGACACGGCAAAGCTCCTTGTAGCTGAAATCAGGGTTTTTATAATTTTCCGCAATATATTCATATGCTTTTTGCATATATTCCTTTTGCGAGCCGGATAAATAAGATTGCTGCTGCTTTTGCAGGGTTGATATAATATCGTAAAAAAGCATCATCGACGATGCATAATATCCGACGCTTTTTTTCTGCCAGGTGTCCAAAAGCTTTATAAATTTGTCCTTTAAATTTTCGTTGTTAAACAGACCTATCGGGTGTTTCGGCATTGGCGAATCGGTGTCGAAGTAAACATCTATGCAGGAGGCATATTCGGAAAGACGCTGCAC
>CAKSPN010000303.1 GCA_934481375.1 uncultured Clostridia bacterium | reverse complement strand
GTTATTATACCATTATTGACTTATCAGGTCAACAGATGTATAATATAAATATATCCAAAAGAAAGCGGTAATTATTATGGAATATGAAGAATTGATGCGCCTGCAGCAAAATGCGCAAAAAGACCCTGCGCTACGTGAAAAGTTACTTAAAACACGCACCGAAAAAGACCCGATGAAAGCTTTCTGCGATTTGTGCGATAAGCTCGGATACAAAATTACGCTTTACGGTCTTGCAACTATGGGGCGTGAGTTCTGCGACGAAATGCTTCGGAGCGTAAACGGCGGCGGACGTGAAGAACCCGACGGCTGGGACGATTATTATGAAATGTTTTTTGACGCTTTGGAAAAAAAAGATGTTTAACTTTTGCAAAAGTGTGGTATACATATAACAAAGCAGAAATTATTCTGCCGAAAAATACACACAGCAAGGGGTTGATTGTATGAAGTTTACAATTATTGCGAGAAAGTTTGACTTGACGGACAAGGTAAGGGATTATGTTGAGAAGAAGCTCGGCAAGCTTGACAAATTCTTTAAAGATGAGTCGGAAGCAAGAGTTGTTCTCGGAACGATCAAGGATAACGATTACATCGAAGCGACGATATATGCCGGAGGTATGATATACGTGCGGAGGAATCGGACAAAGACATTCTTGCGGCAATAGACAATATTGTAGACGTTATCGAACGTCA
Source organism: uncultured Clostridia bacterium (assembly GCA_934481375.1). Lineage (GTDB taxonomy): Bacteria > Bacillota > Clostridia > UBA1381 > UBA1381 > UBA4716. Next base: position 931 of record CAKSPN010000303.1, on the reverse strand, counting down.
GATACGTAAGAATAAAACACGCCTTGCAAAGAAAATCCGCAAAGATGCGGCTTTGAGCGACAAGCTGATAAGCGGTGAGGAATACACCGGCGGCGAGGACACGGAACACTTTGATATTGTAAAAGTAAAGCGTTTCCACATAAAGCCGATGTCGGCGGAGGAAGCCGTATTGCAAATGAATTTGCTCGGTCATACATTCTTTGTATTCAAGAATATAACGACTAATGAAATGAATGTAGTATATAAGCGCAAAGACGGACGATATGCGCTGATTGAGTCGGTTGATTAAACTGCCTGCTCCCGAAATGCTCAATTTCTGCATTTCGGTACTATGAAATACGTTGTCCCGGACAACGGAATAAAAGACCGCACAGAGGGAAAAGCGGTCTTTTATTTTGCCCGAACGGAGGTTTTAATGAAACGCATACTGGAATACAAAATAAATTCTGCCGACAACGGCAGAACAATAAAGGATTTTCTCACCAACCGATGCAGAATGTCAGGCACGCTTATAAAAAATCTGAAAATGCACGAGGATGGAATAACTGTAAACGGAAAGAGAAAATTTGTAACGCATACATTACATAACGGCGATATGCTCAAAATTTCTATTTATGATGAGCAGTCGGAGAATATTATCCCCGTAAAGCTTGACTTTGAGGTGATTTACGAGGACGAAGACATAATAATAGTGAACAAGCCGCCGCATATGCCTACTCATCCCTCACCCGGCAATATTGATAATACGCTTGCAAATGCGCTGATGTATTATTGGCGTGAGAAAGGCGAGGAACACGTTTTCCGTGCGGTAAACAGGCTTGACAAGGACACCTCGGGCGTTATGTGCATTGCAAAGAACAGCTATTCGCATGCACTTTTGTGCGATGAGATAAAAACTCATACGCTTAAGCGCAGATACACCGCAATAGTA
>CAKSPN010000302.1 GCA_934481375.1 uncultured Clostridia bacterium | reverse complement strand
GTTGAGGACATACTTGCTTTTTGCGAGAATGCGCAAAAGGAACTTGAAACAATACTTATAAGCGATGAAAAGGCTGAAGAACTGACTAAGGAAATAGCAAAAGAGGAGAAAAAGCTTAAAGCTCTCGGCGAAAAATTAAGCAAAACAAGAATTGGCGCCGCAAAAATTCTTCAGGATAAAATAGAAAATTCCTTGCATGAACTGAATATGGAAAAAGCGAAATTCTCAATATCGGTTTTAACGAATGAAGATTTTTATTCAAACGGCTGTGATGAAGTTGAGTTTCTTATAAGCACCAACCCCGGCGAGGATTTAAAACCGCTTGTAAAGATTGCGTCGGGCGGTGAGCTTTCCAGAGTAATGCTTGCAATTAAATCAGCGCTTGCCGGTAAAGATAATGTTGAAACGCTTATATTTGACGAAATCGACACGGGCGTTTCGGGAAATGCCGCACTTAAGATTGCAAAAAAGCTTAAACAACTGGCTTTTGATAAGCAGGTACTTTGCATAACGCATTTACCGCAGATTGCGGCGGCAGGGGATACGCATTTCCTTATCACAAAAAACGTTGATGACAATTCCGCAACCGTTTCGGTTACGGAACTTGACAGCGAGGGAAGAATTACAGAGCTTTCAAGAATAATAGACGGAGGTAAACCGAGCGCATCGGCAAGAGAATATGCCAAAGAAATGCTCGGAATTGTATGAAATGAAACAGCAGGGGACAGTGGTGTCTTTGACAGGGGACATTGCGGAGGTACGCACGGTGAGAATGTCCGCTTGCGGAGGTAATTGCCAAAGCTGTGGCGGCTGCAGCGATATGCGGACGGTGTATGCGGAAATCCCGTAAATGCCCAAATCGGCGATACGGTAGAAATAGAAATGCCGTCAAAGACAGTTCTTGCGGCGGCACTGATTGCTTATGTAATACCGATAGCCGTGTTGATTGCAGGATACCTTGTCGGAAGTGCTTTTTTTGATAAGGAATGGCAGAATATCATTTCGGGAATATTTCCGATGTTTGTATCGTACATTATAATTTCGGCAGTTACAAGAAAGAATAAAAACAAATATAAATCTGTAATAACAAAAAAGCTGTAGTTTATACAGCTTTTTTGTGTTAGTCTATAACCGCATTATTCTTCGCAAGAATTTCACGGATTTTCTTAATGTCCGCATCGGCGACGTCACATTTTTGCTTGTAAGCGACTGCCGTACCAACTCCCACCGCCTGACCGAGAGTGCAAACAGTCGGCATAATTCTGTAAGAAGCCTGTGCCTCGTGCGTTGAAGATATACATCTGCCGGCCACAAGAAGATTCCCGATTTTGTCGGGGCATAAGCAACGATACGGAATGGTGTAATATTCACCGGGGGCGAAAAAGTGATGGCTGGTTCCCGCGCCCTCGGGGTTGTGAATGTCGATGTCATAGTTACAAGCGGCTATACCGTCCTCAAATTTTGTGCAGTTCAAAATTTCATCTTCGCAAAGAATGTGCTTGCCTGTAATCATACGGCTTTCACGCACGCCGATTTCCGACGCAGTCCATAAAATATCGGCGTTTTTAAAAACGCTTGACAATGTTAAACAATATGAGCTTTTGCCGTATCATCCGCTCGGGGT
>CAKSPN010000301.1 GCA_934481375.1 uncultured Clostridia bacterium | reverse complement strand
GGAAAAACAGCAATACCGCCGTGAGGGCAGTCACCTTGACGGAGCGTATCTGATATATGATAATGAAACCAAATCACTGTATTGCGACAGCACAAAGCTTTACGACCATAATGCCGCAAGAGAACGCATCGGCATGGGTGTGCTTGTCTGCAAAGCACTTAGGGAAAAATATGATGAAAAGCTTATGGAGTCTTTAAAAAAGCATCGTGAGTTTGTTGAGCGTGAAATATTTGATGAAGATACGGGCATGGTGTTCAACAATGTATGCAGGGAAAAAGGCTCTGAAAGAATATTCAATTTCCCGTGGCTTTCAGTGTATTTTCTTGAGTGGTATGAGCTTACAGACGAGAAAAAATGCATTGAAAATGCCGCAAACATTCTCCTGAAGTTTTTTGAGATTGCGCAATACAAGTACCCTGCGCAGTGCATAGAAGCGGTAAGGATATGCAATGCGCTTGAAAAAGAGGGTATGAATGATTTAAAGAATACACTTCGTGACACATTTTTACTTTATGTAAATAATTCGTCGGAACTTTTGTGCGCCGATATGGAATGTACGTGGTGCAGTGAAGCGCCGAGCAATCATTTGTGCTATCAGTCGCAGGCGTATTTGCTGACAAATGATGATAAATATCTGAAAATGGCAGAAAACTCATTGCTGATGCTTTAGGCGTTTTTCGCAAAGCAGCCTGATTTTCATTTGAATTGCGTACCGGTGCGGTATTGGGACAGATACTGGTTTGGAAAGTATCCGTCATACGGGGACGTTTTTCCGCATTACTGGAGCGCACTTGCAGGCTGGGCGATGGCGTGGTACGATAAAGCGTGCGGAAAAGATTTGCACAGAGAAGAGATAAACGCAAATCTGTACGGAAATCTGTGCATATTCCGTGAGGACGGTTTTGCGGCGAATAATTATCTTTATCCGTATAAAATTACACTGTATTCATCAGATGAAAATTATGAAAACGAATATATAAAACCGGGAATTACATACGGAAAAAATTATGACCAATGGGCGAATGACCAGGATTGGGCGCTGTATTATGCGGCGATGTTCGTAAAGTAGCTACAGCTTGTCGGTAGTTGCGTACGGACTTCTTGCCCTTTGCATATCTTTTTTGAATTTAGTCGGCGTAATTCCCGTATAATCCTTGAATTGACGGCTGAAAAAGCACGGATTTTCATATCCGCATATTTGGGCAATGTCCGTTACGGTGTATTCCTCCCGTTCGAGCAAATCACGGGCGTAATTCATTTTCAATTGTATAATGTATTTAACGGGAGGTACGCCGAATTTTTTTATAAACATTTTTTTCATATACGATTTGCTGACTCCGCATATATCTGCAAGGTAAGTAACGGATATTTTGCCGTTCAAAAAATTTTCTTCTATATATTTCAGCGCAGGATAGATTATTTTATACTGATTTTCCGCGATATAATTGTTTTTTTCAAGCGTTGCAAGAATTTTATAAAGAATTGACATACATTCAAATCGGTATCCCTCGTTTTTTGCGACCCAGACGGAAAAAATCTTTTTGAAAAGAATTTTTAATTCTGCGGCATTGTCGGATTTTAAAACAAAAGATTCGTTTGAAATCGGAACGTTTGTACTGAAAAATA
>CAKSPN010000300.1 GCA_934481375.1 uncultured Clostridia bacterium | reverse complement strand
ATACACAGGACAATGCATTTAACTGGTCGCTTGTCGGAGATATAGGCAATATTGATGCAAACGGAGTATTTACGCTGTCACGAGGCGGTGACAAAGCAGGAAAGATAGTTATTGAAAAAGGCGGCTTTAAGAAAGAAATAAACGTTTACCTTGCCGATTACAACGGAGAAACGGAGGACGGGTTTGCCGATATTTCGGGACACTGGGCGAGAGATATAATTATTGCCATGGCGAACGAGGGGATTTTAAACGGCAGTGAGGAAAACTCGGTTATGGTATTTAAACCCGACAATAATATGACACGTGCGGAATTTACCAAGATGATATGCTCGTTTGAGGGCATTGACGAAAACGATTATGCAAACGAAACGCTTAATTTTACCGATAATGCGGATATACCCCAATGGGCGGAAAACGCCATAAAAGCTATGCACGCATCGGGAATAATTAAAGGGCGTGTCAGCGATGACGGCACGGTTGCGTTTGCGCCGTATGACAATATAACACGTGCCGAGGCTATGACTATTCTCGGACGTTTGCTCGACGATACGGAACCTGTGCAGACAAACTTTGCCGACAACGGCGATATACCGCAGTGGGCGGCTGACGGAATAGGCAAGCTTTTAAATGCGGGAATTATAACGGGATACGAGGATAACACGATTTTGCCGAATAATAATATAAGAAGATGCGAGGCGGCGGCGATGCTGTATCGCATAAACCACTAAAACAAACACAGCGCTATATGCGCTGTGTTTGTTTTTTGTATACCTGTGAAAAGTATTTCGGGTCGTAAAATCCCGACATTTCAGAAACCTCCGATATTTTGTAATAACCGCTGTTCATAAGCGATGATGCATACTGAATACGTGCGGAGGTGAGGTACTGTTTGGGTGAGGTATGTATTTCTTTCTGAAACAGACGCCGCATATATCCGGGCGAAAGTCCGCAGAAAGCGGCAACGGTTTCAACGGTAAGTTCGGGGTCTGAAAAGTTTTTGTCTATAAATTCCTTTGCTATAAGGAATTTTTCCGAATAGCGGTACTCGGATTGTTTTTCGGTAAAAATCTGTGCAAATATATTGTTTAAAACGGCGTTTGCCTCATAAAAACCGCTTGGCTTGTTTGTTTTACATATATCCGTGAGCGAGTCGAACATTGCCTTGAATTTTCCGTGGTCTTTGGTTTTGTAAACGCATATTTCGGGCGTATCGTCATTGTAAACGTCAAGACTTACCGATATGAGGTCGTCCGTTACGGAACGTCGGCAATAGGACGCACTTGCGGGGAAAAACGTTATATCTCCGCTTGTTACGGGGATTTTCTGCTTGCCGCTGACAATTTCGGCGTCGGAGTTTATCCTGTACGATAAAAAACAGAACGGTCTGCTGCTGTTATAGAATTTACCGCCGTTGTCGGAATAACGGATTGCGCTTAAAAACGAAAACGAAGCGTGCGGATTGTCAAAAATCATATTTTTTCACCTCAATTACCAACACGGAAGTGGTTGGTATCATTTCGTAAAATATTATATCTCAAAAGGTGCGTTTTTTCAACCTTTTAGTCCGAAAATTCGGTTGTTTTATTAAAAAAATTGACTTATAATCAAATTAATAAAATTATAAGGAGTGTGCAGAT
>CAKSPN010000299.1 GCA_934481375.1 uncultured Clostridia bacterium | reverse complement strand
GTTCCCGACAGCGTATCGCTGCACCTGACGAGCGTGGATTTTGCAAATCTGCATAAGGGAATGGACAGCGAATATGTTTTGCCTCCATACGTGTGTTCGTATTGCGGTCATGCCGAAAATGATCAGAGAAAGCGCCAGGACTGGACGAATTACGATTTAAGAAATCTCGTAAAGACTCTGCAGAGCAGGGGTGTGGGCGTGTTTGCAAGCTTTTTTGACCTTAAGCCCGAAACGGAGTTTTCCGATATGCACCCCGAACTTTTGGCGGATCGCCCGTGCGACGACGGTATGGGCGCTCCTATTATGATAAAGCGTTTTGCGGACGGAACATATTACGAGGATTTTCTTTTGAAAAAAATATGTGAGCTCATATCGGATTACGGCTTTGACGGTATTCAGCTTGCGGACGGCATTTCTTCGCCCCGTGATGCGATATGGTTTGCCGATTTTTCATCTGACCTTATAGAGCAGTCGGGTCTTGAAATCCCCGGGGGAATTAAGGATATACCATCGTATATCGGACGCTGCCGCCGTGCGGAATGGATTGCTTTTTACCGCCGCCGCTGGGGAGAATTTCTGACAAAAATAATCAAAGGCATAAAAGAAACAGGCGCGTCGGTTGCGGTAAACAGCGCATGGACGCGTGATCCTTTGGAGGCGGTTTACCGCTACGGCGCTGATTATAAAATAATAGAAAATGCCGGCGCGGATTGCTTCATAGTTGAGGACGTATCGTCCGATCTTGCCGTTCTGGGTTATGAGGATAACCACGAATATGCCTTAAGCTATGAGGAACGAAAAATGATTCATTACGAGTTTGTCGCAAATCTTATGTCGGTTTGTGCGAATAATGAAAATATGAAAATAACGCCGCTGTTTATGATATGGGACAATCAGGAGCAGTGGAATGTTATCCACCATGCGCCGACGGCAATGCAGCGTGCCGCCGCGGCAAATTTCACGCATTTTTGCTTTGGCAAAAACGGTTGGAAACCAATAACGGACGGCCCGCATTTTTGTCTGGGTGATGCTCTTAATAAGTCCGACTGGGATTTTATACGCCTTTGCATTGACAACGGATACACACCCGAAATGCAATCTGCCGAGGGAGCGGTGTTTATATGGAGCGCCGCACGTATGGAGAACGAGCTTGACTCGTTTATCAAACACGGAACATACCACAGCGCCAAATGGCTTGCGGCTTTAATGCGTGCCGGTGCGGCAATATGGGGCGCCGCCGATATCTCGCATCTCGGCGATATCGGCGGAGATATTATTGTGACGAATTATTCGCTTTTGCCGCAAAACGAAAAAACGCTCATAGACAGCTATACGGGCGGCAGAGTGATAAAGGCGGAATATATCCCCGATACCGACACTCTGCACGAAATCAATCCCGATACCGCAGGCTGGGTAAGACCGCTGAAATTTTCTCCCATACCCGACGGATACATAAAAACGCTTGCGGAAAAGATAAACGAAACGGTCAATGCTTCGTTTGTGAGCGGAGGTGCGGAATGTACCTTAAACGAAATAAGAACGGGTGAGCATACCTCGGTTATTGCGATAGACAATAATGAATATTATTATGTAATTCCCGTAATAAAAACGGCAAGGCGCATTAAGAATATAAAAATAA
>CAKSPN010000298.1 GCA_934481375.1 uncultured Clostridia bacterium | reverse complement strand
CTGACGCACGGCGCAAGATGGATAATGATTGCAGCTTTGGCAGGACAAAAAACTGAAATAGACCTTAAAAACATATACGTGAGAAATGTGAGAATTATCGGCTCGACCTTGCGTTCGAGAACTCCCGAGGTTAAGGCGCAGATTCTTGCGGAGCTTGTAAAAAATGTGTTCCCGAAAATTGAGGAGGGACTTGTAAAGCCGACAATATATAAAGTTTTCCCGATTGAACGGGCGGAGGAGGCGCACGCCGTACTTCAGCGCGGCGAAAACGTCGGCAAGGTTGTGCTGACGTTAGGGGAGTAAATAAAAACAGTTCGGTTTTACCGAACTGTTTTTATTGTCTTTGCATTGATTTCCGCAGTTGTTTTGCACGCTCAAGAAGATATTCACGGTTGTTTAACTGCGGGTCTATAATAACCTCGTCCGTAAGACGTTTTAAGGTATCGCCGATAATCCGCCCCGTTTTATATCCGATTTTTTGCAAATCACGCCCGTTTACGGCGAGATGCGCAATCAGATACGGCTGACCCTCGGCAACAATTCTTTTGTATATATCGAGAGCGGCGTTTATGCGCTGTTCCTTTTCAGGATAATATTCGGGGTTTTTTGCCATATTATCCGCCTTTTGCAGCAGCATAAGCTGTTCAAAAAGCTTTTCGCCCGTTCGTGCCATCATACGCTTAACCGCAGGCAGGGAAGGCTCTACACGCACATCGTGATTTTCTATAAGAATGGAAATGCTTCGTATCGAGTCCTTGTCCATATGCAGACGGTACAGCACATCGGTTGCAATGCGACAGCTTTCACGGTGATGTCCGTAAAAATGTATTATCCCGAGCGAATCAACGCTTGAACAGCAGGGTTTGCCTACATCGTGCAAAAGCGCCGCCCAGCGCAGAATTAAATTGCAGGGTGTGTTTTTAACGGTCTGCATAATATGCTCGCCGACATTGTAAAGGTGATACTTGTTCCGCTGTTCCTCGTAAAAGCATACGTCAAGCTGTGGTATGATATACTGCAAAAGTCCGAGATTGTGCAGAGTGCGGATGTAATCGGGATTGTCCGATAATAGTATTTTGTTCAGTTCTTCAAATATGCGTTCCGTGCTTACTCTTTTGATGAGCATGGAACATTTTTTTATTGCTTTTTCCGTTTCGGGCGAAATATCAAACGAAAGCGCCGCCGAAAAACGCACCGCTCTAAGCATACGCAGAGCGTCCTCTTTAAAACGCTTTTCGCTTTCGCCGACACATCGGATAAGCTTTTCTTTAATGTCTGCACGTCCGCCGAAAAAATCTATAATCTCACCGTCCGAGCCGTACATCATTGAATTTATGGTGAAATCACGGCGTGCGCAGTCGGTGTAAACGCTGTTTACAAAGCGCACACGCTCCGGGTGGCGCCCGTCAAGGTAAATTCCGTCAGTGCGGAAAGTGGTTATTTCATAACCGACGCCGTTTATGATTACCGTTACCGTGCCGTGCTTTATGCCCGTGTCTATGGTGCGTGAAAACAGCCGTCTTGTATCCTCGGGGAGCGCCGATGTGGCAATATCGTAGTCGTGCGGCTCTTTGTGCATCATCATATCACGGACGGCGCCGCCTGTGACAAATGCGTCAAATCCCGCTTTGTGAAGCTTTTCGATAATGTATGTAACATAATCGGGTAATTTGAATTTCATAACGGCACCTCCTTGATT
>CAKSPN010000297.1 GCA_934481375.1 uncultured Clostridia bacterium | reverse complement strand
CGGTTTAAGCTACACCGAATTTGAATACGGCAATATTTCCGCCGACAAGTACGAGCTTACATATGACGAATTAAAAAGCGGAAAATCATTTAAGGTCAGCGTTACGGTGAAGAATATCGGCAAAACCGACGCAAAAGAAACCGCACAATGCTATGTAACCGACTGCGTTGCATCTGCAATGCGTCCGATGCGTGAGCTTAAAGGCTTCGGCAAAAAGCTTATTAAAAGCGGCGAAAGCGAGCGCTTTGAATTCAAGATAGGCTTTAACGAATTGGGCTTTTACAATCTTGATAATAAGTTTGATGTTGAAAAAGGCAGGTTTGACATATACGTCGGCAAAAACTGCCTGTGCCGTGACAAAATAACGGTCGAAGTAAAATAGTCAAAGCAGAGTGCAGACAAACCACTTAAGGTTTGTCTGCACTCTGTTATTTGGAGTTTAAATCATTTCCGATGACAGGCTTCTTTTTCAATTACCCGCAGATTATCTCAACCGCATCGGTGTCTTCGCCGATATGCGCACTGTAAGTTTTTCCGTTTATCGTAACATTATAGTCGCCGTGGAATGCCTCGGCTGTGCAATAACCGTTTTCATCTGTTGCCGTTTCGAGATTTGTTTTCCACTCCTTATTGATAAGCCGATCAAGCACATCATATGCCGGCTTGGGTGTGAAATCATGCTTTAGCAAACCTCCGCCGTAATACGTTTCACTGCCGTAAGCATATCCGTCAACCAAATTCCACCACACTATTGATTTTACCGCCTTTATACTGAAGCACAAACGATAGAAATTTTCAACAATCTTTGCCTGGGCGGAAAGCTTTTCTTCCGTGCTGTCATACGACGGAATTGTAATCTCCGAAAAATGCAGCGAGTCGGTTAATTCGGAATATGTTCTTGTCATCTTAAGAATTTTTTCCGCATTAAGCTGGTCTGTAGGATTATTTATATTCTCCTCTTTTATAAACAAATGGTGCTGTATACCTATTCCGTCTATTCTTCCTCCGCCGTATCTTATTTTTTGAGCAATCTGATACAGTGGTGAATTTTTCCCTTTGAACGAGCCGTCATAAAAGCTGTGATAATCATTCAATATCAGATGATTATCGGGGAAAAGCTTATCTGCCAAAACAAACGCCTTTGTATCGTATTCCTCAGGCATATAATCGTATGTATAGTCGCTCACCTCGTTGCAGACGTCCCACACGGGAATTTTTTCAGCATAACGGTCGGCAATCATTTTAATACGCTCGTTTATTTTCTGCTGTATCTTTTTCTTGTCCTCCGGTAACCATTGCGGCAGACCTATGCTTCTGTGGGGCCATACCAGATTATGTCCCTTAGGCTCTATGCCGTATTTTTCGCACCATTCGAGCGACTCTTCTGCCGGCGGACGGCGGTAGATTTTGGAGCTTCCCTTGTCAAACCTGTACACTCCCTCCTCAGGCTCATCATCATGCCAGTAAAACGATACAACCGCCTGATTGAACAGTTTTTTAAATGCTTCGTCATATTTTTCCTGCTCATCATCGGTATCAAACTGATTAATCATAAATGCATTACAGCCAAACCGAAAATCACTTGCCGTCTGATTAATTTCCACCTTTGCATTGCTTATCGGCGTGCCGTCCTCTTTTACCGCTTTTATCCGCACACTGCTCATACGGTTTCGGCGAATGTTTTCATTAACGCTCTCTGAAAGTCCGTTTCTTTCAAGGTCGATATGTTTTGCCGTTTCTGTTGTGTAACTCA
>CAKSPN010000296.1 GCA_934481375.1 uncultured Clostridia bacterium | reverse complement strand
CATATTGAGTGTGTAAAATCCCACGTTTTCGGGCTTAAACTTTATACCGCTCTCAATAACGCTTTCAACAGGATTTTCCTGTTCGTACACAAGTTTATGCTCGCTGTCGTAATATTTTGATTTTACCGATTTGAACGCTTTTAATGCGTCGGGATTTTGCGTTGTATATGTTACCGTATCGCCCGACTGATACCATGCCGCAAATTTGTCCGCAACAAAGTCGCAGGCAACGTTTTCGCTTAACGGCTGATATTCCTCAAGCACGAAATTATCTATATACACACCGCCCGAAGCCGCCTCACTGCCGGTCTTTGACTGCTGAATTGAGATATTAAATCTCTGAAAATCATTATACTCAGACTGACGTGTTCTGAATTTATGCATTTCATACGTAATGCACTGCCATTCCGTCGAAATTTCCTCCGTGCTTATCTTGTTAAACGGCAATCCGGCGATAAACTGACCTGCGCTGTTATAACACCAGCCGTTCACCGTCAGATCATTGTTCTTATAATCCGATGTCTTTTTTACCGCAATTTTTACACGGTAATTTTTTGCACGGTTAACCTCAAAGGCTTTGCTTGTTGTCATTCCGATAAAGCCTTTTTGCGTTGTACCTATGTACATTGATTTCTGACCCTGGAAAAATTCCGTACCGGAGCTTTCGGATACCTCTGCCGAACCGCTGTTCCATGCAGCGTATCCCCATGAGCCGCCGTTTTCAAAATCACAGCTCATAAGGACTTCATCGCCCTGCAAAAGCTTTTCAAACTCTCCTACGATAACCGAAGTTACCGTTTTTTCATCGTAAGGTGTGGCAACAACAACATCTGCACGCTTTGCAATATTGTAGCCGAGACCTTTTGCGGCGGCGTCAAAAGGAATTAACATTCCCCTTTTTGTCCGCTCTGCCTTGTTTGTTATGTACTTTGCCGTACCGTTATAATAAATCCCGTCCTCACCGGCTCTTATTCTGACAGTCTTGCCGTCCTTTTTAAGCTCTGCCGTTTCCTTTTTGGCGTCATACGTACCCATACAGCCGAGAACGTTTTTTATAACGTCGAACGGTACCATAAATTCTCCGTCTTTATATTCCGGATAATACTCCGCATTATTGTAATACTCTACCGCATTGCCGCCTTTTGCATACCTTGAACAGTTTGCTTTGAGCGCAATGCTGTCTTTTAATATTGCGCTGCTGTCGGGAGCGTTCGCAAAAGCTATACACGGCAGCTGACACATTACAACAGCGGCGCATATGATTACGCTTATCAGCTTGCTGATTTTTCTGCTATTCATAATAGCCACCTTTCGTATTTAATTATTCTGCCGCAGCGGTTGAGAATACGCCTCTGTACGGTATAAGCTTCCATGCGTTATCCCATACGAACACCTTCATATGATCATAACCTGCTTTTTTATCCATTTCAGCCGATACTGTTTCATACGTCGGAGCGGCAATATCTGCCAATGATGTTCCGCTGCTTGTAAACGCCTTATTTACGGGAGCTATTTCCTGAGTTTTATATGTTACGTCAAGCAGTTCGCCGTCCGAGCCGTACTGTGCAAAAATGAATACAGGACTCTGTGTGCTCTTTAATTTGTAGCCTACTCCCGCTTCAAGGTCTGCATTCTCTGTATAATACCAGTTCGGTAAAAAGGCATTGTTTGCCACGTCAACACTTGCGTTTACCTTTGTGTCGGTTACGACAACAGACGGATTCTTGATTGCAAACTCATCTCTCCAGTATATT
>CAKSPN010000295.1 GCA_934481375.1 uncultured Clostridia bacterium | reverse complement strand
CGCACGGTGGAACGGGAGCAGTCTTGTCGAACAAGCCTGCTCGTTAAGTCCGCCTGCGAAATCGGTATATACTATATATATTTTATCAAGCTCGCCTCTGTTGTACAAATCGAGAAGTATCGTTGTTATCTCCCTTGCACGGTGCAATGTCGGATTTTGAGCGGTGTACAAAAAGCTCTGCTCAATCGGTATGTTATGCGAGGCGAAATAATGTCTGCCGTATTCACCGACAACAAAAAGCTTATCCGCCTTATGCCCTGCCGCACTATGATCCTTCATAAGCTTTACGGCTTCCTTTATAACATTCTGATTGTATGCGCCGGCAAGACCTTTATCAGCCGTGATGACAAGATAACCGTTACAGCCGTTAAGCTCAGGCTCGCCCTGCGGCGGATAGAAGTATTTATTGTGAATATCCTCGGATATTCTGAAAATACGCTTTATCTCGCCTTTTAAAGCACTGAAATACGGCCGTGTAAGATCAAGCTCGCCCTTTGCCTTACGCATTTTTGTAGAGGCAATCAGATACATTGCGTTTGTGATTTTTCTTGTATCCTTTACGCTTGATATATGATTTTTTATTTCCTTCGTACTCGGCATACTATCACTGCTCCTCTTTTACATTAGACTCCTTCAGTTTTGAGAGTACCTTTTCACCGGTCTGTAAAATCAGCTGTCTGTCCTCGTCCGAAAGCTTTCCCTCGGCGTCTATGCGGCTGCACAAATCCGCATAATTTTCCTCAAAATATGCGGTAAGCGCTTTAAGAGCCTCGCCTATATTCTCACGCTTTATGCCTAAAAGCTGATGCGCAAGCGCACACACGAGTATTATTACCTGTCTGTGCTGTGAGAGCGGATTATACTGCGGCTGTTTAAGCATTTCCATAAGTCCCTGACCGTAGAAAAGCTGTGCCTTTGTGGTATCGTCCAAATCACTCGCAAACTGCGTGAACACTTCCATTTCACGATACTGCGCAAGGTCAAGACGAAGTGTACCCGATGATGATTTCATCGCCTTTGTCTGAGCATCTCCGCCGACACGCGAAACCGAAAGTCCGACATTTACCGCCGGTCTTTGACCTGCAAAGAACAGACTGCTTTCAAGGAATATCTGACCGTCTGTGATAGATATTATGTTTGTCGGAATATATGCCGATACATCTCCCGCCTGCGTTTCCGCTATAGGCAGTGCCGTCATACTTCCGCCGCCCAGTTCATCGCTGAGATGCGCCGAACGCTCCAGAAGTCTTGAATGTAAGTAGAACACGTCACCCGGATATGCTTCACGTCCCGGTGAACGTTCAAGCAAAAGGCTCAGCGAACGGTATGCTATGGCGTGCTTTGACAAATCATCATACACAATGAGAACGTCCTTGCCTTTTTTCATAAAGTATTCGCCCATAGCACAGCCTGCATACGGTGCGATATACTGCAAAGGCGCCGGATCGCTTGCGCCTGCGTTTACAACTATTGTGTATTCCATCGCTCCGCGCTTATCAAGATTTCTCACAAGCTGTGCAACGGAGCTTGCTTTCTGACCTATTGCAACGTATATGCATACAACGCCCTTGCCCTTTTGGTTGATTATCGTATCAAGCGCAATAGCCGTTTTTCCCGTCTGACGGTCGCCTATTATAAGCTCTCGCTGACCGCGTCCTATCGGGAACATTGAGTCAATCGCAAGAAGTCCCGTTTCGAGCGGTTTGTTTACGGGCTGTCTGTCAAGAATACCCGGTGCAGGGTTTTCAATCGGGAAGAAAG
>CAKSPN010000294.1 GCA_934481375.1 uncultured Clostridia bacterium | reverse complement strand
CAAAATCTGAAATTTTTGATTTTAAGCCATTTCTGACGCGCCTGTCGTCAGAAATGATTTAAACTTGAGGTTAGCGCCTCAAACTCCCAATAACAAAGAAGACAAACCTTCTAAGGTTTGTCTACAGTCTGAAATGACCTCGGGCGAGGTCATTTTTATGGAATGATACAGAAATTTGAATTTTCGGCAGGAGCAAGCCCCTGCCCTACGGTATACGGACAGTTTTAATATCCCCGAATATTCAATATTTTTTGCTCTTTAATGCAAGCTCGGTGTTCTCTATCGCATTTTCCGCCGCGTCGCTGTTGCAGACAATGTACGAATACAATGCGTCTATTATTGCAAGCGCCGCAATTCTCGAATTAAGTCCGAGGATTGTATATTTCGTTTCGGGCGATGAGGTGAAAAGCGCAATATCGCTCTGGTTTAATATCGGGGATTTACCGTTGTTTGTTATGCATATCGTTGCGGCTCCTTGGGAGCGTGCAATCTTTAATGCGTCCACAATATCCTTTGACGAGCCGGAGTGCGAAATTCCTATCGCAACATCTCTTTCCGTAAGATGCCCGGCGGCTATCGCCTGCATATGGTTGTCGCTGTAGGCATAGGCATGTATGCCTGCACGCAAAAATTTATGTGCGGCGTCCTGCGCAACGGGGGAGGAGTTTCCGAGTCCGAAAAACAGCACGTTGTCCGCCTTTTTTATAATCTCCGCCGCCTTGTTCAGGCTTTCGCCGTCAAGGGCTTTTTTTGTGTATTCGAGAGAGCAGTATATCTCGTTTGAAATTTTTTCGAAAATATCAAAGCATGAATCCGATTTTGTTATATCGCTGCTGAGATTTTTCGCACCGCTGTCCCTCGCAAGGAGCAGTTTAAGCTCTTGGTATCCGCTGCAGCCTATGCGCCTTGAAAAACGCACAATCGTTGCCTCGCTGCATTTGCACTTTTCCGCAAGCTCCACTATCGAAAGCGGCAAAAGATTTTCCGAGTTTTCAAAAATCCAGTCGGCAACACGCTTTTCTGCCTTTCCCATTGAGTCATACATAACCTTTATCTGAAGAATTGTTCTGTTCATAGGATTTACCCCTTAATAATTAGTATAATATCATTGTATAATAAAAACATTTTTTTGTCAATTAATGAAAATTTTTTTCAAAAACTATTGAAATATATTTTCATATATGTTAGAATATCAATAACAAAAAACGAAAAAAGCAAAAATATTTTTCAAAAAGATAAGGAGCGTGTGAAAATGAATGAATTTTTGTTTGATATGATTTGTTCCGAGCTGGAGGACGCGGTAGGCAGAGAAAACTGCTCGGCAAGAACAATAGACAAAATTACTCACAGCGTGGATTATTTCTGGCTGTCGAGAATGTGGGCGGACAGGGGTTGCAGAATGCCCGAGGCGGATGTTGTGGTTTCGCCGAAGAATGCCAAAGAGGTTTCGGCGGTTTTGAAAATCGCAAATTACTATAAAATCCCCGTAACAACATGGGGCGGCGGCGGCGGTACGCAGGGCGGCGCAATCCCCGTTTGCGGAGGAATAGTGCTCGATACAAAGCGTATGAACGAAATCTATGATTTCAACGAGCAGTCAATGTACATAGAATGCGGCGCAGGTACTATCTATAAGCACCTCGAATGGGCGGCAAACGAAAGAGGATATGCGACAATGCATTATCCGTCGTCGCTTACTTGTTCAACCGTCGGCGGATTTCTGGCGCACAGAGGTATCGGCGTGTCCTCGACAAAGTATGGAAAGATAGACGATATGGCTATGCAG
>CAKSPN010000293.1 GCA_934481375.1 uncultured Clostridia bacterium | reverse complement strand
ATATCATACAGGTTACGACCTTGTCGCCGATATGTAAGGGTTTTCCCGCGCTGTCCTTTTTCACGTTTTTGCCCATTTTGACAATCTCGCCAGTTCCCTCGTGACCGAGTACAAGCGGAATAAGTCCGAACGGGTCTCTTTTAAATTCGTGTGCGTCAGTTCCGCAGATACCACAGCCTTCAACTTTGACGAGAATATCGTCGTCGCCCAGCTCCGGAATGGGGAATTCCTTTATTTCGTAATGCTCAAGCTTTGTGAGCATTGCCGCACGGCTTGTTTTCGGTATTTCCTTTGAGGGAGCCGAAGACGTACCGCTTTCGCCCATTTGAGATATTACCTGCCGAACAATAGCCTGAATTTTGTCTTGATTAATATCCATTGCTATTCTCCTTTTGCTTTTATCGCAGACAATTCCGACAGCGCCGAACGGCAGTTCCCTGCCGCAGAGCGGATTGGATTTGTCCGCCTCATAAATTATAAATTTATGATTACATACAGTTACCGCACCCAGCGCAAAAAGCATTGCGCCGAGGCTTTTAATAGTTTTAAGACGTGCGGATATTTCTCCGCACTGACGTTTTGAAGCAATATAACCGCCGTATTCCGCAAGGTAGTAGATAAGTTCATCTTTTTCCTCCGGCGATACGGAGAGCGTTATGTTGCCTTTTATGGTTTTTGAAACCGTTTCTGCGGTTTTCTTCGCATTTTCGGCAATCACTGCAATTCCTCCCAAAGCGCCGCACCGAATTCCGCCAGATACGTGTCCTCGGACTCCGTTCCGCCGCTTACTCCGAGCGCCCCTGCAACCGTTTCGCCGTCTTTGAGCGGAACTCCTCCGCCGAAGATGACAATTTTGTTTGCGTTGGTGTTTTGTATGCCGTAGAGCGAGCCGCCCGGCTGGCTTAAATCCTTAAGCTGTGCCGTGGACATTTTCATTGCCGCCGACGTGTATGATTTGTTAAGCGCAATATCATAGCTTGCCGGGAACGAATTGTCCGCACACTGAATGCTCACGGGATTTGCAAATGCGTCCGAAACCGCCGCAACGGCGTTTACGCCTATGCGCTGTGCCTCTCGGATAACTCCTGCGATTATTTTGTTGGCGGCGGTAAGAGTTACGGTTTTTGCATTGCGTACTCTGCGCTCGCCGAGAGCGTCCTTTACGGCTTGTGCAATCTTTGCCGTTTCTTTTTCATTCATAGCCTTTTATTATTTGCCTAACTGCTCCAGAACCTTCTTGGTTATCGATGCGATAAGGTCAGCGTCCGATGCGCCGCATTCCTTCTTTGCACCGCCGCCGCAGTGGTGACAGCTGTGTTCGCCCTTAGCGTTTAAGCAGATGTCTGCCGGGTGCTTGCCTGTCATACCGAACTGTCTTCTGATTTCGTAAAGTCTTTCAACCTGTGACTGTGAAAGTTCTTTCGGACCGCCGAGCATCTTTGACTGATAAAGGAGCTGTGCGTAAAATTCAACCGATTCCATCTTGTGATATGCCGACAGTAAGCTGTCCGAATATGATAATGCACCGTGGTTTGCAAGAAGTACGGCGTCAAAATGCTGTAAGTATTTTTCTACAGCGTCCGGGATTTCGTCCGTTGACGGGGTGCCGTATTCAGCGATAGGCACGCAGCCGAGTGCGATTACAGCCTCGGGCATAATCGGCTGAGTAAGCGGAATACCTGCGATAGCAAAACTTGTTGCATATACGGGGTGAGCGTGTACAACCGACTTAACGTCCGGTCTCTGCTTGTAAACTCTCATATGCATTTTTATTTCCGATGAGGGCTTGAA
>CAKSPN010000292.1 GCA_934481375.1 uncultured Clostridia bacterium | reverse complement strand
ATTCCCGACAGTGTGACACATATCGGAGATTGGGCGTTTCAATATTGTTATGCCTTAACAAACATATCGCTGCCGGACAGCTTGACAAGCATCGGTTATCAGGCTTTTAACAATACCGGTTATTATAACGCAGACGGCGAAAATTCAAATTGGGAAAACAATGTGCTGTATATAGGAAACCACCTTATAGAAGCAGCCGCATGGAAATTGAACGATGGCATATTAAATGGAAATATACCGGGCGAGTATACTGTAAAGTCCGGAACAAAAACCATTGCCGACCGTGCATTTGAGGACTGCAAAGGTTACCATGACCATAAAGATTTTGTGGACGACAAAGCATTTGAGAACTACACGGGTCTGACAAGAATAACGCTTCCCGACGGCGTTGTAAACATCGGAAAGTATGCGTTTAACGGCTGCACAAAACTGACAAGCATGGAAATCCCCGACAGTGTGACAAACATCGGAAATTTTGCATTTTTGGATTGTACCGACTTAACAGGCATAAACGTTGGCATTGGCAACACCGCTTATTGCTCCGAAAACGGCGTTTTGTACAACAAAGAAAGAACGGAGATTATGCGTTTCCCGTGTAAAAAAGCGGATACCTCGTTCACAATCCCGAGCGGCGTAACAAGCATTGCTAACGGAGCGTTCAACAATTGCGGAGGCTTAACAAGCATAACAATCCCGAACGGCGTAAAAAGTATCGGCGAAGAAGCGTTTTCCATATGTTACGGTTTAACAAGCGTAACAATCCCCGACGGCGTGACAAGCATAGGCAAAAGCGCATTTTACCATTGCTATTATGCGGAAACAGCGAAGATAGACGGAAAAACACAAATAATTTCCGAAATCGGTCTGGAAAAGGTTACAATCCCGAACAGCGTAACGAGCATCGGCGATAATGCGTTTTACGAATGTTACAAATTGGCAGAGGTTAATTATATCGGCGGAAGAAAATCCGACTGGGACGCAATAGAAAAAGGTTCAAACTATTCAATAGACGACAGTATTATTAAGTACCGTGCGGGTATAAAGGCAACCCACTCCGCTGACAAAATAACAGTCGAGCCGATAGAAATAGAAAACGGCAAAACCGTTATACTTACGCTTTATAACGGCGATAAATTTATCGAAATGAAATCGGGCACATATAACGGCACGGAAATGCCGTTTACAATAAACAAAACCTATACAAAAGCAAAGATTATGATTTGGGAAAGCCTTGGCAGTATGTCACCCGTATGCGGTGTAAAAACCGCAGAAAGGTAACCGATCGTTACATTTTTATATGCATAAAGGAGACTGAAAAATGACAAAATTAAATCGAATATGGGCAGCCGTTATTACATTTTGTATGCTGTTTGCACTCATACCCTCGGCAGCGATTGCCGAGGACGCATTAAGCGGCAGCTGCGGCAACCATGTGAACTGGGAATATAACGAGACATCAAAAACGCTTACAATAAGCGGAACAGGCGCTATGTCACATTATAGCCAAACAAATACGCTTGCGCCGTGGGTTGCAAACGAGAACATAAAAACAAATCTTGAAAAAGTCATCGTAAATAACGGCGTAACCGGAATTGGTGACTATGCTTTTTGGAGCTGTGAAGCTTTAAAGGAGGTTCGGCTTGCCGAAAGCGTAAACTCACTCGGAATGAGTGCATTCAATGACTGTAAAAATCTCACTCAAATAAATACCGATAAGGTAACGGCTATCTGGGAGTATGCATTTTACGGCTGTGAAAGCCTTGAAAGCGATTATAAAAAATTCGGAAATCCCAATGGTTTTGGATGCTGACGGAATAAATATCC
>CAKSPN010000291.1 GCA_934481375.1 uncultured Clostridia bacterium | reverse complement strand
AAACAGGCGATTACGAACTGATAACCGAAACAGCACGCAAATTCATAGCAAAAATACAATCGGCACGCAAAAACGGCTGAGTTTTCTGAAAGGAACGATTATTATGGCAAAGGTTACTGCGCTGGGCGAGCTTTTAATGAGACTTTCAACGCCCGGCAATGAAAGATACATACAGGCAAAGGAATTTGACATAAATTTCGGCGGTGCGGAGGCGAACGTCGCCGTTTCGCTTGCGAATTTCGGCCACGAGGTTGAATTTATTTCAAAAGTCCCCGACACGCCGATAGGCGAATGTGCCGCCGCCGCATTGCGCAGATACGGCGTAGGCGTAAAAAACATCGCAAAAGGCGGAGAACGGCTCGGCATATATTTCCTTGAAACGGGTTCATCGGTTCGTGCCTCAAACGTTGTATATGACAGGGCTCATTCTTCAATTTCACAGGCATTGCCGTCAGAGTTTAATTTTGATAAGATTTTTGCGGACGCAGACCTTTTCCACTTTACGGGAATTACACCTGCCGTATCGGATTCGGCAGCGGAGCTTGCCGAAGCGGCATGCAAAGCGGCAAAGGCGCATAACGTAAAAATCTCCTGCGATTTCAACTACAGAAAAAAACTGTGGTCGGAGGAAAAATCAAAAATTGTTATGACAAAGCTTATGCCCTATGTTGACATTTTCTTCGGCGGTACAAACGACGCATACAAAGTGCTTGACCGCTCCGAAAAAGACGGCGACACACCCGAAAGCGTTTTCCGTGAGCTGGCGGACAAATTCGGATTTGAATACGTTGTTTCCACCAACAGAGTTTCGCATTCGGCTTCGGACAACGACTGGTCGGCTTTCTTATACTGCAGTGCGGACAAAAAATTCTACTACTCAAAGAAATACAGCCTGCACCCGATTGTTGACCGTGTTGGCGGCGGCGACAGCTTTGCCGCAGGCGTACTGTGCGCAATCCTTGACGGCAAAGACCCGCAGTCGGCAATCGAGTTTGGCACGGCGGCGTCCGCATTAAAGCACACCATACCCGGAGATTTCAATCTCATAACAAGAGATGAAGCCGAAAAACTTGCCGGCGGCGACGCATCGGGAAGGGTGCAGAGATGACCGATTTTGAGCTTGTTCGAGAACACTGGAGCGACAGAGATTATACGGATTTTAAAGCATACCTTGCCTCACTATCGGAAAACGAATATAAGGAATTTTCCGCCAAGCTGATACCCGACACACCGCATATGTACGGCATACGTGTGCCTGTTCTGCGGAGTATTGCAAAGGCAATCGCAAAAGGCAATTACGGTGAGTTTTTAGCTTTGGAAAAAGGCGATTTTCACGAGGAGATAATCATTGACGGACTCGTTGCGGCGTCCGTCAGCTGCGGATATGACGAAATGCTTTCGTATATGAAAGCATTTGCGGATAAAATATATAACTGGTCGATATGCGACACGGTTTCTTTCAAGCGTATGGCAAAATACACCTACAGACTTATCGGCGATATGGATTATTTTATATACAATAAAAACCCATGGGTTGTCCGTTACGGGTTCGGCTGTCTTATGAATTTTTTCCTTACCGATGAATACATTGACCGTGTTCTTGATTATGTTAAATCAGTCAAGTCCGATATGTATTACGTGCAGATGATGCAGGCGTGGCTCGTTGCCACCGCCGCCGCAAAACAGCGTGATAAGACAATTGAATTTCTCAAATCACGCAGTCTTACTCCGGAGGTTATGAAAATGACCGTCCGCAAAATGTGCGACTCTTACCGCATTTCACAGGCGGACAAAGCATTTGTAAAGACATTAAAATAAAACTCACTGCATATGCAGTGAGTTTTAAACTGTAGACAAACC
>CAKSPN010000290.1 GCA_934481375.1 uncultured Clostridia bacterium | reverse complement strand
TATCTATACACTCGCCGATTTTTTCTCTGTCAACCACGTATTCCCAAACATTTCCCTCGGGCAAAAATCGGATACTGTTTTCTTCGCATATAAGGGTTTTGCCGTTGAATTTAACGGTGCTTTTTCCCGATAAGTTAAATATCAGTTCATTGGAAAACGCATCACTGTTAAAGATAACACGATTTCCTTTAAAACTGTCTTTTTCACGAATAATACACTATCAATGTCTGTTACGGTAAAATTTTTATTCATATTATCACCCGAAAATATATTAGCATATAATCTTGATTGTGTCAATATTTTGTACCGAAAAGTGCAAACGTCACATTTACTGTATTTACTTTTTTATCGGATACGTATATGATAAAGACAACAATGAAAATTATAGGGTGATAATGTTGAACGGCAGAATTAATAAACTTTTAAAATTAACGCTTGCGGGGAAAATGTACGCCGAGCATATTGAAACAACATATGACCGTGAGGATATATTTCTTTCAAAACAGCAGAGAGAGTCAAAAAGGCTGTGTGAGTATATTATGAATCAGGAGCCTGTTTTGACGGAATACTCTAAAATGACGGGATTTTTTAACTTTGACGACCACACCGTTGCAGGCGATGCTTTCAAGCGGTACGGTCATATTGAATCGTACAAAATGTTTAATGAATTTTACTGCAAGAGTGTTGACAATCTTTCAACCTGTGAGGGACAGCATGCAGCTGCGGACTACAAAAATGTGCTGGCAAAGGGTATTTCGGGAATTATCGGCGAAATAGACGGGTCGCTTAAAGTGCATACCGCTCCTGAAGAGATTGAGTTTTTGAAAGCGCTTAGACGGGTTGCGGAAACACTTATATTATGGGCGCACAAATGCGCCGAAAAAGCGCTTGCTCTGTCGGAGAAAACCGAAAACCCGGAGTATAAAAATAATCTGAAGACGCTTTCGTACACTCTCAAAATAGTGCCTGAAAATAAGCCGTCGTCATTTTACGAGGCAGTGCTTACAATTTACATTTGCTTTGCGGCGGACCCGGACAGCTTGGGAACTTTGGACAGGTATTTGATGCCGTTTTATGAGAGGGATATTGCGGACGGAAAACTGACAAAGGACGAGGCTGCGGAATACTTGCAGGAGTTGTTTTTGATGGTTCAGTCCGCAACGAGTATTGATAATATCTACTTTACAAGGGGCGGTCAGTCGCATTTCTGCGTGGGCGGATACATCCCGAACGGCGAGGACGGCTTCAATGAGCTTTCAAAATTGATTTTAGACAGCCTTACGGAACTGCCGACTTGGATTCCGCAGGTGACTTTGCGCTGGACGAAGAAAACACCTCATGAAGTCTTTCGCTATGTTCTTGATCTGGAACGGAAAGACACTCATAAGCGTATTGCTTTTCAGAATGATGAAAAGCGCATAAAGTGCTATACGGAAATCTGCGGTTTCCCGTATGAAAAGGCGGTCGGTTATACAACGGTCGGCTGTAACGAGCCTGCATTTTTGGGCGCAATAACGGGGGCTTCGTCAAAAATAAATTTTGTACACCCTCTGGAAACCTTGCTTTATAGTAGGAGCAGTCAGATTACAGACGCAAAGAATTTTGAAGAATTTTACAATGCATTTGCCGAAGTAATGAAAGCCGAAATTGAAATAGGGTATGAATACGATAATAAATATAACATCGTTCGTGCAAGGGACATTAACTATATTTCGAGCCTGTTTTTTCAGGGTTGTATAGAAAAGGCAAAAAGCCTTACACAGGGCGCAGGTGATGTTGTGGTTGCTTCGCCGGCATATATCGGTGTCACAAACGTAATCGATTCGCTTATCATTGTAAAGCAGTTTGTGTTTGATGAAAAAATCATTGA
>CAKSPN010000289.1 GCA_934481375.1 uncultured Clostridia bacterium | reverse complement strand
GATTAAAAGATTTGCGCAACAAATACGGCTACACGCAATCGGAACTGGCAAAAAAGCTGTCATTAACAAGGGCAAGTGTAAATGCATGGGAAATGGGATTATCCTCTCCGTCCACACCTTTTCTTGTTGAATTATCAAGGCTTTTTCATGTTACCACAGATTATTTGTTAGGTCTTGACGATTGTATTGTTATACGTACAGATAATTTATCGGAACGGGAAATAACGGCAGTATTAAACACCGTAGAGGCTTTTTATGAAACTCAGAAAAAATATTCCGAAGATAAAGAATAACAAAAAGCACCGCAAGCCGCCTAAAAAAGCGGTTTGCGGTGCTTTTTTCCGAATAGTCACAGCGCTTATACAGTTTCGCTGTAGGTAAAATCCTCCCACGGAATATTTACCGAAGCCTTTTGGGTCAAAATTTCATCAATATGCAAAAGCAAAGGAAAATCTTCTTTTTTCAATATGCCTTCAGCTATATTCTTTTTTACCGCCCTTGCCACTCGTTCGGCAACCACAAGCGACTCCAATGTAACTCCTTTTAATTCCGCTTTGGCTTCGTCAATACCGAGACCCTTACCGAGAAGAATTCCGACCAGTCTTGTTCTTCCGCCGTAGACCGTTACATAAAGATCCCCCGCTCCGACGCACAGATTATTTAAGCTGAGCGCATTTTGGAACTGCAAAAGTCTGTACATTTCTTTCGTTGCCTGTCCGAACACTGCCGCCTGGGAATTAAAATGAAGCGTATCATTTCCAAACTTCTTTTGGTTCAGCCCAATTGTGAGCGCTATTCCGAGTGCATATCCGTTCTTAAGCGCAACGGCACTTTCAATTCCTACAATATCGGTTGTAACGCTTATATGATAATAATCGGTTTGCATAAGCTTCTTTAAATATTCAAGAGTCTTTATGTCATCACCGCAAAACGCTACTTCTGTCTGATCATGCGCAACAAGCTCATAGCTTGTACACGGGCCGCCTATCGCATTCATAGAGAGTTTTTTACCGATTGAATTAAGTTTCTCTTTCCAAATATCGGGATATGTTAAAAGTTTTCCGTGTTCGGTATCCATAAGCCCCTTTGTAACAGTTAAAACAGGAGTGTTATCCTTAATTTTCGGAAGAACATTCTCTCCGAACCACTCCACACCGAAACTGCTTACACCGCCGATTACAGCATCTGCGCCTTCAAGCGCTTCGCAAAGATTTTCTATATGATAAAATTTTATACCCAAAGGAAAATCCTTTTCAAACTTAGGGTGTCTGTTGTTTTTTTTGCAGCCGTCAATAATATCACGGTCCAAATGCGTACCGACCAGTCTTACTTCGTGTCCGTTTTCACGTGCCGGAAACGCCAAAGCACTTCCCATCATTCCTGCGCCTATAATCGTTATAACAGCCATTTTAATTCCTCCTGAAACTTTTTAAAAAATATTGATATTCTTTGAATTATTTGCTATAATATTATAGCAAATCTCTTTGTTCAAAACAAGCATTGGCTGATTTATTGAAACTTTTTCAAACTTTTTCACAGGGTGACGGGAGGATATTATGATATACCAAAGACAGCAAGCTATATTAGAGTTTCTGAAAAAAAACAAAGCTTCTACAATAAAGGAACTGTCAAAAGTCGTATGGACAAGCGAATCCTCCGTAAGACGGGATATAAAAGAACTCGAACTGAAAGGATACGTAACGCAAGTCTACGGGGGCGTGATTTTATCCGAATTTGAAAACAACGTTATCCCTATAAGCTTGCGTGACGCTTCAAATTCGACAGCCAAAGACTTTATCGCAAAAGAAGCCGCAAAGCACATTTTTAACGGAGCAACAATATTTATGGACGGCTCCTCCACCGTAAAAAGAATTATGA
>CAKSPN010000288.1 GCA_934481375.1 uncultured Clostridia bacterium | reverse complement strand
ATATACATTTATTTGCATAATATTCACTCAAAATGCAAAATAATGCAACAAATAATAAAAAGTGCTTGACAAAGCGGCAATATAATGGTACAATAATTGAAATGAATACGGGAGGAACGGCAATGTCAGTGACGGTAAAGATTAAGAATAAAACTTCATATGCAGGCAGCGGACTTGCCGGTTCGTTTTTGTTTAATTGACAATGTATAATCATTGTCTTTTTTTTTGAAAATTTATGCATTTTCTGAATGGTTTACGGAAGGAGTTATGGTTTTATGAAAGCACAGTTGATTTTGGAAAACGGACAGCGCTTTACGGGCGATATGTTCGGTGCGGTAAAGGATATAGCGGGGGAGATAGTTTTTACAACGGGAATGACAGGCTATCAGGAAACTCTTACCGACCCGTCATTTTGCGGACAGATAGTAACGATGACCTTTCCGCTTATAGGAAACTACGGTATAAATCTTGACGATAACGAGGCAAAGCATACTCACCTTAAGGCGTTCGTTGTAAGGGAAAAATGCGATGCGCCGTCAAATTTCAGAAACGAAATGAACCTTGACGATTTTCTCGAGGAGGAGGGCGTTGTCGGTCTTGAGGGCGTGGATACACGTGCGCTTACGAAAATAATCCGTGACGGCGGCTGTATGAAAGCCGTTATAATGCAGGGTGAGCCAACGGACGAAGAAGTGAAAAAGCTTATGGACTCTCTCGATAACTCGAACGTAATAATGGAAACAACCTCCGATGAAAAGTATGTCATTAACGAGGACGGAACGCCGCATATCGCATTTGTGGATATGGGCGCAAAGGACGGAATTTTAAGAAATCTTAAAAAGCGCGGCTGTAAAATAACGGTGTTCCCGGCAAACGCAAAAGCGGAGGAAATAGAAGCCGTAAACGCAGACCTCGTGTTTATATCAAACGGACCGGGAGACCCGCTTGACGCTCCCGGAACAGTGGACACAATCAAAGCGCTTATCGGAAAAATACCGGTATGCGGAATTTGTATGGGACATCAGATAATAGGACTTGCGCTCGGAGCAACTACCGAAAAGCTTAAGTTCGGACATCACGGCGGAAATCATGCCGTAAAGGATTTGATTACGGGAAAATGCTATATAACAAGCCAAAATCATAACTATATCGTGTCAAACCTTCCCGATAAGGTGGTTAATATGTTTGTGAACGTAAATGACGGAACGTGCGAGGGAATTATGCATACGGAGCTTCCTGTTATGAGCGTGCAGTTTCACCCCGAGGCAGCGCCCGGACCTGTTGATACGGAGTGGCTGTTTGACAGATTTTTAGGAACGATAAACAAGTAAGGAGGAAGAAATTATGCCGTTGGATAAATCTATAAAAAAGGTACTCGTTATAGGCTCGGGTCCGATAGTAATAGGACAAGCCGCCGAATTTGACTATTCGGGTACACAGGCTTGCCGTGCGATAAAAGAAGAGGGCGTGGAGGTTGTTTTGGTAAACTCCAACCCTGCAACGATTATGACCGACAGAGGTATGGCGGACAAAACGTATATTGAACCGCTTACCGCAGAATACATTGAAAGAATTATAGAAAAGGAACGCCCCGATGCGCTTGTTGCGGGCATGGGCGGACAGACGGGACTTAATCTGTCCGTTGAGCTGTACGATAAGGGAATTCTCGATAAATACGGCGTGCGTGTAATCGGCACTTCCATTGCCTCGATAAAAGAGGGCGAGGACAGAGACTCGTTTAAACAGCTTATGGAGCGCACGCATCAGCCGATTGCACCGTCGGAAATTGTGACGGATTTGGAGTCGGGACTTGATTTTGCAAAGCGGATAGGCTACCCGGTTATAGTAAGACCTGCCTACACGTTGGGCGGAACGGGCG
>CAKSPN010000287.1 GCA_934481375.1 uncultured Clostridia bacterium | reverse complement strand
GAACAAGACCGCCCGTGCCGAGCAATGTGCCGCCGAAATATCTTGTCACCACCACTGCGGCGTCGACTATATCCGCTTTGCGGATTGCGTCAAGAACGGGCATACCTGCCGTTCCCGACGGTTCGCCGTCGTCCGAATATCTGAAAATATTGTTCTCGTCTATCACATACGCATACACATTATGCGTTGCGTCGGGATATTTTGAACGTATCTCGTTCAAAAATGCCAGTGCCTCAGCCTCCGTTTCGGCAGGAGCGGCATTGGTTATAAACTTAGACTTCTTTTCAACCAGCAAAGTTTCACTTCTTTGCAAAATGGTTTTATATCTGTCTTTTTTAGACATCTATATACTCCTTTATTCTTCCGTACATACTCTCGTCAACCATAAGCTCCATTATAACGCCGTTTTCGCCGTACTCGGTACTCAGCACCTTTTCCGTTTCGTGCAGTGCATTCACAAGTCCGCCCTCACTGTACGGAATAACGGCACGCACCTTTTGCTTTTTACCCGGTGCAACGTCCGAAACGGCTTCTATAAGCTTATCGGTATTTTCTCCGCTTTTTGCGCTTATAAACACGTTTTTCTCGTATTTATTGTTTACTATCGGCAGTATGTCAAGCTTATCGCACTTGTTAAACACGCCTATAACAGGCTTATCCCCTGCGCCTATCTCACGGAGAACACGCTCAACGGTTTCCGTCTGAGCGTCACGCTCACTGCTTGACGCATCTATCACGTGAATGAGAAAATCAGCGTAAGCCGCTTCCTCAAGCGTTGATTTGAACGCCTCGATAAGGTTATGCGGCAGTTTCCTTATAAATCCTACCGTATCAATCAGAAGAATTTTTCTGTTATCCTCAAGTACTATCATACGTGAAGTCGGGTCAAGCGTTGCAAAAAGCTTATCCTCGGCAAACACATCCGAATTTGTGAGTGTGTTCAAAAGCGTTGATTTGCCTGCGTTTGTATATCCCACAAGTGCGGCGGTTATCACGCCGTCCTTATCACGCCGTCTGCGTATAAGCGTACGGTGCTTTTCAAGCTCCTCTATCTGTTCTTCAAGCGCCGATATTCTGCGCCTTATGTGCCGTCTGTCGCTTTCAAGACGGCTTTCGCCGGGACCTCTCGTTCCTATTCCCGCACCCGTACGGCTCAGTTCCGTTCCGAGTCCCCTAAGTCTCGGCAAGCGGTATTTGAGCTGTGCAAGTTCTACCTGAAGCTTGCCTTCGCCGCTTTTTGCACGCATTGCGAAAATGTCAAGTATAAGCATTGAACGGTCAAGGATTTTTACTCCGAGAAAATCCGATATATTTCTTATCTGCACAGGCGAAAGTTCATCGTCAAACACGACCGTGTCAGCCTCCAGCGGCTCAATCATTTCCTTTATTTCCTCAAGCTTGCCTATGCCCATATAAGTGCCTGCTTCTATGTCGGTCTTATTCTGCACAACGCTCATTACAGCTTCGCCGCCCGCCGTTTTTACAAGTTCCTCGAGTTCCGCTATGGTTTCTTCGGTAGTGTCCGAAAGTTCATCGCCCCGTCCGCTGTGAACGCCGGCAAGTATTACCCGTTCTTTTCTTTCTTCCGTTTCTGCCATATGTCTTTCTCCGTTCCGCCGTATTTGCAAGTAAAAATCTTATTACTTTTCTATTATACCAAATTTTTTCTCTTTCGTACAGGGTATTTATAAAAAATTTAAAATTTTTTAATATTTGCATCATATAGTATTTTCCGATTTTTTCAAAATGACGGTATGTTTTTATTGCTTTTTCAGTAAAAGTGTGGTACAATAGCTGTAGTTGTGTTTCCGTAGCTCAGCAGGATAGAGCGTCCGCCTCCTAAGGGGAAACAGTTCCGCCACCAAATTGGTCATAATTTAATATGTCTCCGTACC
>CAKSPN010000286.1 GCA_934481375.1 uncultured Clostridia bacterium | reverse complement strand
GTATGCGGCGAATGTTGCAACCGTAACGCTTAACGGCGACCCCTCAACGGAAAAGGGGTATTCCGATATTGAGGCGGCGTTTACGGACGCTCAGACGGCAAACAGCGCCGAGATTAAGCTTACGGGCGATGCGGATTTGGGAAGTAATAATGTTGTTCTCAAAAGCGGCAGCATTACGCTTGACCTTAACGGGTGTACGCTGTCGGGCAGTTATGAGGAGATAGACCGTGGGTTTATTATGCTCGGAGCAAATCAATATCCCAAGGAAGAAACGGTGACGCTTACCGTGTGTGATAAGAGCAGCTCCGCAGACGGAAAGATAACCAATCTCTGCCGTGGCGCCTATACACCGGTTATTTACCTTTGCAGCGGAAATGCTGTTTTGAACGTATTGAGCGGAACGGTTGAAATGACGAAAAACCAGACAGAAAGTTCTATGTCGGCGGTTATCTATGCGGAGCGTGGCACTGCAAACGTTTCCGGCGGAAAAATAAAAGGAAGCTGCTACGGGATTTTAACGAGTAATTACGGAAAAGTGTACGTTTCGGGCGATGCTGAGGTGCGTGGAATCAAAGCAGGACTTTGCCGAAACGGCGATTTGGGAACCAAGCTTTCCGGCGGTACGTTTATCTCGTCGTACGACAGGGGTATTTTAATCAAGGGCGGAACTGCCGCCGACCTTCTTGCAGACGGGTACACCTTTGTCGACCAAAACAATGTAAAGGTAGATATTTCGGGAAACCCCAACACGCTTCCGAGCGGAGTAAAGGTTGTTGAAAACACTATCATACCGATAGACTACATAGATGCGGACGGCAATGCCGCACAGTGTAACGATTATACTATTATAAACAGCGCAGACACCTCCGTGTTTAACGGAAATGATGCAGGAAAATGGTATGTTATAAGCGGTAAAATCAACGTATCCTCCGATTGGACAATAAGCGGTAAGGTTAATTTTATTCTTGCTGACGATGCAGAGGTAACAATCAATAACGGCGGATTAATTTCGGACGGTGAGCTTTCGGTTTATTGCCAAAGCGGAGCCGAAGGCAAAATCACGCTTGAGGGACAAAGCGATACGGCTTTAATCGGCGGCAGCGGCACGCTGAACCTTTACGGCGGAAATATTTCGACTGTAAACAAAGCAAGCGCAATCGGTATCGGTAAGCTTAACGTGTACGGCGGAAATCTTAGGGTTAAATCCGAACAGGCACAGCCGATTGATGATACCGTGTCGGTAAAGCTTGCAGATGATATTAAGGTGGTAAAAACAGACAGTCCTGACGAAAAGGGCGATTACAAAAATACGGACGGCGTATCGGTAACCTTTACAAAGTGTACGGAGCATAAATTTAGGTACGAAGCGTCCGAAACTGTTGGTAAGCATAAATATTTTTGCGAATTATGCAATACCTCGGGCGAGGAGGAGCATAAATACGAACTCCCGTCCGATGAATACAATGCGGAAGGGCATAAGCTCAAATGCGCCTGCGGCGAAAAGGCGGAAACATTCGTTTCGCATACATATGCATATACTGCGGACGTGGACGGTATGACACATTCATATATGTGCAATGTCTGCGGATACAAAAGCAAAACGGAAAAGCACAGCTTTGAAAACGGAATATGCTCCGTCTGCGGATTGAACAGAATTGCGTCGGTTAAGTCGGGCGAGGACGAATACGCTTTCACAACCTTTAAAGAAGCCGTTGATAAGGCTATGGAACTCCCCGGAAGTGTTGTTACAATACATACTGATTTAACCGATTACGATTTGGTTTATAAGGAAGAGCTTGAATCATGGGAGGCGGTAAATATCAACTCCGGTACATTCACCATTGATTTCGGCGGACATATATTCGGGTCGATAAACGGAGAGGGGGGTAGTGTAAACAC
>CAKSPN010000285.1 GCA_934481375.1 uncultured Clostridia bacterium | reverse complement strand
CCTTGTACCCCTGCCATAACAAAAAGAAACCGCATATCTATGCGGTTTCTTTTTATTTGCTAATTGCAAAGTCTGATTTTATCAGACTTATTTTTTTAAATAAAGTATTGACTGTAACGTCATACGGTGGTATAATAACTACAGATATATAACATATGATATATTAATGTGCAGGAGGTTAGAAATGGCGCCGAGAAATAAATATACACGTGAGCAGATGACGGCTGCCGCTGTGAAGATTGTGCGTGAAAAAGGTACGGCAGGGTTGACCGCAAGAGCGATTGCAAAAGAGCTTGGAGTATCGACTCAGCCTGTGTTTACGTGTTTTTCGTCTATGGCAGAGGCAAAAAAGGAGGTGCGTGCCGCCGCTCAGGATTTGTATGATGAATATGTGACCGAGGGGCTAAAGGCAAAAATTCCGTTTTTCGGGTTCGGCATGGCATATGTGCATTTTGCAAAAGAGGAGCCGGAACTTTATAAATTGCTTTTTCTCGATTGTGAAAAGAACGAAACGATTGAGGCAATGGAACATTCGACGGAGCTTGTGCGCAGTTCGCTTATGCGGATTTACAGAATAGACGCAGCGGCGGCGGACAGATATTTCCGTGATATGTGGCTTGTAATACACAGTATTGCTACACTTTGCGTCACGTGCGGCAGTCCGTACAGCGAGGAGGAAATTGCAAAAATTATGACAGGGTTCAGCGTGAGTTTGTGCCGCTCTATAAAGGAAATTCACGGATTTGTCGATGGCGAATATGATTATTACGAAATATTTAAAACGCTTGTGACAAAAGGAAAATACAGTGAGGAGTAGAAAAAATGAAAAAATGGTATGATGAGGAATATGAATTTGAAGTGGAAGTGACAGGATTTCTCAGAGGAGATAAAACGGAGCATTATTGCCGCAACGGCGAAGAAATAGGCGACAAATATACTTGTACATACGGCTGTCCGGTCAATAAAGACGGTTTTGGAATTTGCTCAAAAACAATGACGGCGCTTTTCCCTATTATGGAATCGGTAAGGAGCGGAGGAAATCTGGAAAATATAGGCGGCGACGGAAAATATACAAAAACCGTTGTCTGTCCCGACGGGTGCGTGATGTTTCGCTTAACGGCGAAACCGCTCGGAAACGAAAACTTTTTCAAGGGCAGGTTTTTTGAATAATTATGAACAAACAGGAGATTTACAGCTATCTTGCAAAGAAAAATGTCCGCTGTGAAATTGTGGAGCATAAAGCGGTGTATAATATGGCTGAGGCGGCGGAAATAGAAACGCCGTATCCCGATGCCGAGGCAAAAAATCTTTTTCTTTGCGATAACAAAAAGGAAAATTTTTATCTGATAACCGTCAAGGGCGATAAGCGAGTAAATTTAAAAGAATTTAAGCAAAATAACGGTACACGCCCTCTTAAATTTGCGTCCGAAACAATGCTTTGGGATATAATGTCATTAACGCCCGGCTCGGTAACGCCGTTCGGTGTGCTTAATGATAAAGTTGCGAAGGTACAGGTGTTTTTCGATGAGGATTTTTTTGACGGAGAAGAACTTATCGGCGTTCACCCGAACGATAATACCGCATCGGTTTACTTAAAAATAAATGATTTGATTAATATTATAAAGGAACACGGAAACAGTGTAAACATTATAAAAATAACGGAAAGGGAGGTTTAAATCATGAAATCAAGAAGAATAATTGCGGCAGGTTTGGCGGCGGCTATGCTTTTTACAAGCACGGCGTTTGCGTCGGATATGTATGCAACAAGAGGCGAGGTTGCGGATATGCTTTTAAATGCCGCAGACGATTACAATAAGGACGTAAAGCGCTCGGATATTATACAGGGATATGAGGGCGGCGAACTGCATGAGGATTGGAACATAACGCGTGCGGAGGCTTTG
>CAKSPN010000284.1 GCA_934481375.1 uncultured Clostridia bacterium | reverse complement strand
CTGCTCCCTGTCAGGGTCTTCAATGTCAATTACTTCCGCATACATCATCTTTTTAGCAACCGGCTTGTTATCAACCGAATTTTCTGTATCAAAAACTTTCAACTCAACTTTTTCATCATTGCTTTTGGGAATAAAATCCACCAGATAAACCGTAGCTTCACCCGGACCGACGTGCAGTTGGTAAGAATCGACGGTCACTGCTGTCGAATACTTATTTTCATCAAACTTCACCTCAGCCGTTCCGAAATCAACGCATCCGTTTCCGATTTCGGGTTTTGTCCAGCTTACCATTCTTTCCTTTATGCTTTCCGTTTTGTCCGAATAAACAAATTCATCTTTAATAAACACCGATGACGGCTTCACTTCAAAGCTGCGGAGGATTTTATTGATAATTCCTTTTTCATATGCACCTTGAATTTCAAGAGAAAATTTATTGCCGTCGGCAACAACGTTTTCCGCCGCATATTCTTTGCCGGCTATCTGATACGTGTCATTAATTATGGGCACGCTATGTCCCTGAGAGCCGTTGTTGATAAGAGTGTACCGTGTTTCGTTATTGAATGTTTCACGTCTGTAAATGGCACATCCGAAATCGGCAAGCGGAATATCGCCGTCCTTCGTTACTATCATAAAGCTGCCTATATCATTATGATTGTGCGGTTCGTCATTATTTCCGCCTTTCGCCGCAAAGCTAAGCTTTTCGCCTCTGTTAATATACCACTGCGCTCCGTCAAAATAATGTGTTGAGTTCTTCTGCTCATCGCTTTCATAATTAACGTCAAACCACAAAAGTTCTCTTATTGAATATACGTTTCCTCTCTTTGTTCCCAATGATATATCGGGGCGTTTAAACTCATCGCCGTACAATTCTTTCAGATAACTCATAAGTCCGATACTGAATGTAAAATCCGTGCTTCCGTCGGAAAACGACACGACTTTGTCACGGCTCATTCTTATATGCTGAGGGAACAATGCGATATTCTTCACTTTTTCACGTGTGAAATAATTCACTTCACCCTTTGTGTAATCAAAAATCATTCTTGCAAATATGACAAAATACCCAAATCCGTAGCACCAGTATGAATATCCTTCCATACAGCAGCCATCGTCATGAAAACCGCTTAAGAAGCTTTCCATGGCATTATAAATCATCGGAAGAATTGTGCCGATTTCATCATCGGTACCAAAATGAAGAAGTGCTGTTGCGGTTCCCCCTCCGCAAACGGCAGCCCAGTTATTTGTGCCGTATTTCCAGCCAAAATCATATTTGGTCATCGGAGCGATTATTCTGCGCCTGATTTCAAATTCAACTCTTTCATTTACGTAATACGGAAGCTTATCCCCCACAGCCGCAATTATATCTGTCAGCAGTCTTGCCGTTTCCGACTGGAACAAGTCTATTGTTTCAATCATTTGTTCAACCGAAGGCTTTGCGCCGTATGCTCCGACATGAGCCGGCAGACACCATGTAAATTCATCGCAGATTATGTATACCAAATCAATTAACGGCTTAAGATACTTCTCATCGCCCGTCAGCCAGTAGGCTATCGACATATATGAGCAATCGTTTCTTTTCTCAAAATATGTCGACTCATAAATCTTTCTGTCGCCCGTTTCTGTAAAAAGCATATACTCGCTCATTTTTAAAGCCTTATATGTTTTTTCGATTGCCGCATCCGCATTTGAAATGATTTTGTCTATAAACGGCTTTGCTTTTTCGCTGTTAAGCAGAAGTTCCCGCTGTTTTTCAAAATCCACTCCGTAATATCTTTTCATAAATACCCTCCTAATGCAATGGTTTAATATTATATTAACACAAAATATAAAATAAAACTATGCAAATATTGCGGTAAATATTGCAGATGTTGCTCATCAGCAACATTTACCGCAAAAGAAACGAATACCGTCAAACGGTTCAGACTGTAGACAAAC
>CAKSPN010000283.1 GCA_934481375.1 uncultured Clostridia bacterium | reverse complement strand
GCGATATAAACGATACAAAGGGGCAGTTCTATGATGCACGGGCAAATGATCAGGATTTTGCGTTGTATTTTGCTTTGTAAACAGGACTGTGTGAATTTTGAATAAAAATATTATGCTATCCGGTTGTTTTAAAGAAATCAGAAATTTGGGGTAAATTTCGACTGCACTTTTATTGACATTTCCAATTATACCACTCCACTTTGTGTCTATACGGTATGCACCATTATTTTCAACAAAAGCTCCATATTTTTTATTACTTTTGCCACTGTAATCTTCCTCGCTGCACCAATAATCGTAGGTGTCGCAGTCATAAATTATTCTATCTATCTCTGTTCTCCTTAAGTTAACGATTCTGCGACGGCCGTTTCAAAAGCCTTCGCCGTTTTTGCTTCGCTTCCACCGTCATACATTGAATTTTTCATATAAATGGCATAAATTTTATTGGCCGGGTCAATCCAAAAATGGGTTCCGTATGCTCCGCTCCAACCATAGCACCCTTTCGGCAATATGTATTTATCCGTCAATACTCTTACCCCCAGTCCCCATGCCTGATAAGCCCTTTCCATCAAATTTTCGCCGGTAACGGGCTGCTGCATTTGCTGAATATAAGCCTCGGAAACAATTCGTTCACCCTCAAAGGTTCCGTAATTTTGCAGCATGGACGCAAAATTTGCATAGTCATCTATACTTCCGATAAGCCCTGCCCCCGCAAGGCAGCGTCGGTTGTCATAATTTCCGAAAACGTGGTCACCCATATCTTTTTCCACACCTTCACCCATAACCTTGTCGTGCATTTTAACAACACGTGACCACTGCTCTCTATTTGGTAAAAATGTGGTATCCATCATCTTCAAAGGAGTCAGTATATTTTCTTTTACAAAATCTTTAAAAGCATTGCCAGTAACTTTTTCCACAATATAAGCGAGTATATCATATGCGCACATACTTGTATCATATGACTGTTTTTGCCCCGCATCAAAAATCCGCAGAGCATTTTTTTTGTAATGCGCAACAGCTGTTTGCAAATTAGGCATTTCTTCTTGATCTTTATCGTAAATACCGCTGGAATGTGCAAGCAAATGCCTGATTTTAATTTTATTTGTGCTCGGTATTGTTTCTATGATCTTTCCATTGCCGTCCGTTTCAACAATATCATTATTTTCGAAATTACCTATGTATGATTCTATATCATCATCCAAAGAAATTAAGCCTCTGTCACAAAGGATCCCAATTGCAACAGCAGATATGGGTTTAGTCATTGATGCTAATCTGAAAAGAGAGTTCTCTTTATTGTCTCCGTACCAGTTTTTATAAATTATTTTATCGTTTTGTGCAATCAAAACCGATGCTCCAAAAATATTGTTGTTTTCCAAATCGCTGCAAATATTTGCCGTAATTCTTTGTTGTAAATAATTACAATTTATTAAATTCATTTTTTTATATTCCTTTCTTAACTAGTTATCCAAAAGAATCTTCCACTCCTCAACCTGCTCGTTATAATATTGAGGACATTTATCCGAAGTGCATACGTCATTTGCTAAAGTCAATCCGTGGACTCCATCAGAAAAAATATGCAATTCAAACTTAACCCCGGCTTTATTATAAGCTTCTGCTAAAACAACGGCACTCTGCACAGGGACTGTAACATCTGTAAAAGTATGCCATATAAACGCCGGAACAGAGTCTTTGTCAACTCTGTTTTCTAACGAAAGTTCATCATAGGGCCAACTCCGCCCGCAGTAAGCATTCCCCCTAAAAATCCATACTATTCAACAATCAATACCTTTATACCTTCGCGTGCTGCACTTATTGCTGCAACAGCTCCTGAAATTCCTCCGCCTACAATTATAACATCATATTTTGGAAATGTCAATAAAAGTGCAGTCGAAATTTATCCCAAATTTCTTAAACTACTTTAATTCTTCAACCGGCATAACTAACTGGAGTGGTATAATATAAATAGAGTCGACAAACACCCAAAAA
>CAKSPN010000282.1 GCA_934481375.1 uncultured Clostridia bacterium | reverse complement strand
ATATAGGACACCTCTTTTCAACGGCTGTCGGCAATTCTCTATCAAAAATATACGCTTTTCTCGGATATGACGTGCAGTCTTTAAATCATCTCGGCGACTGGGGTACGCAGTTCGGAAAGCTTATATGCGCATACAAAAAATGGGGCGACCCGAAAAAAATCGAAAAAGACCCCATAAATTCATTGCTTGAAATATACGTAAGATTTCATAAGGAAGCGGAAAAAGACCCGTCGCTTGAGGACGAGGCAAGAGGATATTTCAAAAAGCTTGAGGACGGCGACGAGGAAACCACACAGCTTTGGAAGTACTTTAGAGAGCAGAGCCTTGTCGAGTTCAAGCGTGTGTACGATATGCTCGGTGTTAAGTTCGACTCGTATAACGGCGAGGCGTTTTACTCGGATAAAATGGACGAGGTTGTAGATATTCTGCGTGAAAAAGGCTTGCTTGTCGAGTCACAGGGTGCGCAGGTGGTGGATTTGTCCGACCTCAATATGCCGCCGTGCATAATTCTGAAATCCGACGGAGCGACAATCTATGCGACACGTGACATTGCCGCGGCGCTCTACCGCCACAGAACGTATAATTTCGATAAAAATATCTATGTTGTCGGCACTCCGCAGGCTCTGCATTTTAAGCAGATATTTGCCGTTATCGAAAAAGCCGGCTGGGAATGGGGCAAAAACTGTATACACGT
This sequence comes from uncultured Clostridia bacterium, assembly GCA_934481375.1. Classification (GTDB taxonomy): domain Bacteria; phylum Bacillota; class Clostridia; order UBA1381; family UBA1381; genus UBA4716. The sequence goes on along the minus strand of CAKSPN010000282.1, from coordinate 1,291 downwards.
AGGTTTCGGTCTTGTTAAATTCCCGGGAAAGAATATGTCCACACGAAACGGCGACGTCGTATTTTTGGAGGACGTTTTAAACGAGTCAATCGAAAAAACGAAGTCCATAATCGAGAAAAACAATCCCGATATGGAGGGTATAGACGATGTTGCGAAGAAGATAGGCATAGGAGCGGTGTTGTATACGTTCCTTAAAAACTCACGAGAAAAGGATATAATTTTCTCGTGGGAGTCAATGCTCGATTTTGACGGCGAATCCGCTCCGTACTGCCAGTACAGCTATGCACGCGGAAGAAGCATTTTAAGACGTGCCGCAGATACGGACTATTCCGATGCGGATTTTGAAAACGCCGTATCCGATGATGAGTACAGGCTTGCAAAACAGCTCAATAATTTTGCGGACGCCGTAAAATCGGCGGCGGAAAAGAATGAGCCGTTCTATATAAACAGATACGTAACAAACCTTGCAAAGGATTTCAACAAATTCTATAATTCAAATCCGATATTAAAGGCAGATGTACCGCTTGATGTGAAAAAAGCAAGGCTTGCTCTTGCGGCGGCGTCATGCGGCGTTATAAAAAGCGCACTGGCATTGTTGGGTATAGAAACGGTTGAGAGTATGTAATAATCATGCGGGTCGATGTGGGCATCGACCCCTACAGATTGCGTTTGCGAAAACCGCACACCGTAGGGCAGGGGCTTGCTCCTGCCGAAAAGCTGTGTCAATTTGACACGGCTTTTTTTGTTTCCACTTTTCATATCTGTTACAAATATTATTTTTTTGTAAAAAGTGCTGTTTTTTTGGGGTAAAATATAGTATAATAAAATTATGTACTTATGCTGAAAAGGACGTGAGATAAAAATGGGACTGAATAAGGTAAATCTTACAATAAATTCGAGAATGTATACTCTGGTATCCGAGGAAAGCCCCGAATATATGGCAAAGCTCAGCGAGCATATAAACGATAAAATCAAGACCGTGCTTGACGGCGGAAAAAACATAATGGGCGAACGCCCGATAGTTCTCGCCGCACTCAATATATGCGACGAATATTACAGATTAGCCGAGCCTAAAGAGGGATCGAAAAATTATGACTCCGAAAAGGCGCATTTGCGTGATCAGAACAAAAAGCTTAAGGGCGAGGTGGCAAACCTCAAGCGTGAGCTTGACGAGGCAAAATCCGCACAGGTGACCATGGCGGAAACGGAGGCTATCGCAAACAGTTTGGCGATGCAAAAAGACCTTGACGACGCAAACACGCAGATAAAATTCCTTGAAGGTCAGATAAAA
>CAKSPN010000281.1 GCA_934481375.1 uncultured Clostridia bacterium | reverse complement strand
TTTTTTCCAAAGACACCCGTCTTTTAAGGTGTTATAATGAGATAAATTAAAAATCATCGAAAAAATTTCTTTTTTCTATTCCATTAATTCAAAATTAATGGTATAATAAATACAAATAAAAAATTAAGGAGTGTGTGGTTATGAACACAACATTAATAGTTATGGCAGCAGGTATGGGAAGCCGATTCGGCGGACTTAAGCAGGCTGCGCCCGTAACCGACGACGGCAAGGGCATTCTGGACTTCTCTGTATATGACGCAAAAAAGGCGGGTTTTAACAAGGTTATATTTATTGTGCGTGAGGATATGAAAGAAGATTTCCACGAGCTTATCGGAAAGCGCATAGCAAAAACCATTGACGTTTCATACGTTATTCAGGATATGACCTGTCTGCCCGAGGGACGCAAAAAGCCGTTCGGTACGGCGCACGCAGTTCTTTGCTGCCGTGATTTGGTAAACGAGCCGTTTGCTATCATCAATGCCGACGACTACTACGGCGCAAACGCATTTACCGAAATAAGCAAGCACTTGAAGTCGGCAAAGACGGGCGAATATGCCATGACGGCGTACAAGCTCAAAAACACTTTGAGCGAAAACGGCACGGTTTCGAGAGGCGTATGCGTTACGGAAAACGGATACCTCAAAAAAATCAGCGAGATAACCGATATTGACAACAAATGCCGCTATGACAACGGCACAAAGGAGCTTTCGCCCGAGTCGTGCGTTTCGATGAACTTATGGGGGCTTACTCCCGATATATTCGATATAATCGATGAAAAGTATAAGAAATTCCTTGCGGAAGCCGACATTATGAAAGATGAATTCTATATTCCGCTCGTTGTAGGAGAAACTATAGAAGAAGGCAAATCTACAGTAAAAGTATACGAAAATACGGATAAGTGGTTCGGCATTACGTACCGTGAGGACCTTGCCGAAATGAAAGAAGCGATAAGGGGTTATATAGATGCAGGATTATACGAAGGAATATGAAGATATATGCGGAGAGTTCGGTATTGAGCCGGTAAATATCGAGCCGTACGGCGAAGGCCATATAAATAACACAATGATGGTTACAACCACCGGCAAAAGATACATTTTGCAGAGAATTAACAACAGTATTTTCAAGTCACCCGACAACGTAATGCATAACATTTATTATGTTACGAAATACCTTGCCGAAAAAGGCGTTGAAACACTGCACATAATTCTCACCAAAGACGAAAAACCGTATTACAAATCGGACGCCGGATATTTCCGTATGTACGATTTTATCGAAAATACGGTTACATATCAGGAAACCCCCAGCCCCGAGGTTATGAACGTTGCGGGACGTGCTTTCGGCGATTTCCAAAACAGCCTTTCGGGATTTGACACAACTCTTTTAAAAGAGATAATTCCCGATTTTCATAACACGCCCAAGCGCTATGAAAATTTTGAAAAGGCAGTTTCGGCGGACGCTTTCGGACGCCTTTCCTCATGTGATGACGAAGTTAACTTTGAAAAGGACAGAAAAGACACTTTCTCAAAGGTTACGGACGCACTTGACAAAAAGGAAATTCCCGAAAGAATTACTCACAACGATACAAAGCTTAACAATATTCTGCTCGACCGTGACACAAACAAGGCACGTGCGATAATCGACCTTGACACGGTTATGCCCGGTTCGATGCTCTATGATTTCGGAGACTCCATACGTTTCGGAGCGTCAACTGCGGCAGAGGACGAAAAAGACCTTGAAAAGGTGCATTTTGACATTGATCTGTTCAAGGCATACGCCGAGGGATACGTGGACGCACTCCGTGAAAACATCACGGAAAAGGAGCTTGACCTCCTCCCCTACAGCGCATATCTTATGACAATGGAATGCGGTATGCGTTTCCTTACGGATTACCTGGAAAACGACGTTTACTTCAAGACCGCGTATTCCGACCACAATCTCGTAAGATGCCGCACGCAGTTCAAGCTTGCGTCGGAGATGGAAAAGCAGT
>CAKSPN010000280.1 GCA_934481375.1 uncultured Clostridia bacterium | reverse complement strand
TGATAAATGGCTTCACGATTTGTATCGTCCGAGTCTGCACCCGTACAACCCGAATGAGATTAAACTTATCAAGAGATTTTGCAAGCTTGCGGACGAGGAATTTAACGAAAAATAATCAAGGCAGCGGCTCAATTCGAGCCGCTCCTTTTTTGATTGCAGGTAAATATTTTACACAATAATCAAGCAAAATATTTGTGCAACAATAATTTTAAAAAATGTATTGACATATACTTTTTACTGCTGTATAATGTGACAAACCTAAAAAAATATACCTGCAAAGGGGTGGGGAAAATGAAAAAGGAAAAACGAAAAAAAGATAATGCTCTGCCGGACTACGGAAGTTTGTTTGACGGAGCGAAGGACGATAAAATCACTGTAAAGCTTCTGGGGGGACTGTTAAAGAAGAATTTCAGCGAATTTATATGCTCCACATTTTTATTTATCGTAAAGCACTGTGCGGTGTGGGTAATTCCTATCGTTACCGCAAACATAATCGATATTGCCACCGACCCGTCAAGCCATTCGGTCAGCGGAATATTTATAAACGGTGCGGTGCTGATATTGCTTTGCGTGCAGAATTTGTTTACGCACGTATGGTACATAAACTATACCAGCCGATTTTTGAGGGGAATAGGCGCAGGGTTAAGAAATTCGCTTGTTAAAAAGCTTCAGCAATTGTCAATCACATATCACAATAAGCTCAAATCGGGTGAGCTGCAATCCAAGTTTCTGCGTGATATTGAGGCGATAGAAAACTTTTTAAGGCAAATATTGTTTTCCGTTATTCCGAACGTTATAACGCTTGCGATTACGGTTACGATAACGATTATGAAAAGCAGACTTGTTGCGCTTTTCTTCCTGCTGATAATCCCGGTGAATGTCGGGGTGGTGAGGGCTTTCAGAAAGAAAATGTCAAACGACAACAGAAAGTTCCGCAAAGAGGTTGAAAACGTTTCGGGAAAAATTACAACCATGCTTGAAATGATACCCGTAACAAAAGCACACGGACTTGAAGAAACCGAGATAAACAAAATGGAGGGCGAACTTAAGCATATGCAGGCGTCGGGCGTTGCGCTCGACCATTCGCAGGCGCAGTTCGGCTCGTGGGCGTGGGTTGTCAGCCAGGTTATGAGTTCGATATGCCTTATAGTAACGGGTTATATGGCGTATATCGGAAAGCTGTCCATAGGCGATGTGGTGCTGTTCAGGTCGTATTTTTCCACCATTACGGGCGGTGTGGACGGATTGCTTAACATTTACCCCGAATTTACAAAGGGTGCGGAGTCGATAAAATCCGTTGCGGAAATAATGATTTCGGATAATATCGAGCATAACAGCGGAAAAATAAAGCTTAGGTATGTACACGGAACGGTTGAGTTTAAGAATGTATCGTATCATTATCCCGAAAGCAATGAAAAGGTAATAAACAACTTTTCACTGCACGTGGAACCCGGCGACTGCGTGGCGTTTGTGGGCGCATCGGGATCGGGAAAATCAACGATAATGAATATGATAATAGGATTTTTGAGCGCAACAGAGGGCGAGATACTTATAGACGGCAAGCCGATTGAGGCGCTGGACTTGCGGACATACAGGCATTTTCTGTCGGTTGTGCCGCAAAACAGCATACTGTTCAGCGGTACGATAAAGGAAAACATTGTTTACGGATTGAAATCCTATTCGGAAAAACGGCTGGAACAGGTTATAGACCTTGCAAATATACGTGAGTTTGTGGATAAACTGCCTGACGGAATAAACACCATGGTAGAAGAACACGGCGGAAATCTTTCGGGCGGTCAGAAGCAGAGAATATCGATTGCGAGAGCGCTTATGCGTGATCCGAAGATAATCATTCTTGACGAGGCAACCTCGGCGCTCGATAATATATCCGAGTATCATGTTCAAAAGGCTATGGACAGTCTTATAAAGGGAAGAACAACGTTTATTGTTGCGCACAGGCTTTCCACGATACGTGACGCAAATAAGATAATC
>CAKSPN010000279.1 GCA_934481375.1 uncultured Clostridia bacterium | reverse complement strand
AATTTATACGGACGGACTTTTGGTTGTCGGTACGGATAATGCCAAAATAAAAGTAAACGACGTTCTTTTAAAAGCCGACGGCGTGGAACTTAAAACAACCGAACAGCTATCGGAAATAGTAAACAGCCGCCCGACGGGAATAAATTTATCCGTCAAGCGTAATGACAGCTGTTTTGATGTCTTTGCCGTGCCCGAAAATTCGGAGAACGGCAAGCTGCATTTGGGATTATGGGTGCGTGACAGCACCGCCGGTATCGGAACTGTCACTTATATAAATCCCGACGATATGAGCTTTGCGGCGCTCGGCCACGGGATATGCGATGTTGATACAGGTAATATTTTATCCGTAAAATCGGGAAATATTCTTAATTGCGCATATTTATCGGTAACAAAGAGCAAAAAAGGTACGCCGGGCGAAATAAGCGGAAGTTTTGAAAAAGTAAATCTCGGCACGGTAACAAAAAACACGGCAAACGGAATTTTCGGCACGGCAGAACGTGAAGCTTTTCCGATGACCGAACGGGAAATCCCGACAGCCGAACGCTCGGAGGTATGCACGGGCAATGCGCATATTTTATCGGACCTTGACGGGAGCGGTGTGAAAAAATATGAAATTCAGATAACCAAAATATCAAAAAACGCCCACAGCAAAGCAATTATTTTTAAGGTGACGGACAATGCTTTGCTTGAAAAAGCCGGAGGAATAGTACAGGGTATGAGCGGTGCGCCGATAATTCAGAACGATAAGCTGATAGGTGCGGTAACGCACGTTTTTGTTAATTCTCCCGAAAAAGGCTACGGAATTTTTATTGACGAAATGACAGACGGTAATTAACGTTAAACGGGACTGATTTATCAGTCCCGTTTAACGTTTACTTTTCTATTTTCTCAATCATAGGACATTCAAGCTTTGCACGGTACTCAGGCTTTGCCCAGTATACGGCATTTCGTATAACAGTCTGCACGTCCTTATTATAGTATGTAGGATATGTTTCATGTCCCGGCTGGAAGTAGAAAACCTTTCCGTTTCCTCTTGTATAACAACAGCCACTTCTGAACACTTCTCCCCCTTCGTACCAGCTTATGAATACTGTCTGGTCGGGTTCGGGAATATCAAACGGTTCCGAATATGTTTCCTCATGAGGAAGCTCGAAATAACGTCCCAGTCCCTTTGCAATCGGGTGCGACGGCTTGCTTACCCATATGCGTTCTTTGTCGCCGTCCTCTCTCCAGCCTAAGTAACATGATGTTCCCATAAGAAGCCCGAACGGCTTTGAGCAATGTGCCGAATGGAGGAATATTATTCCCATACCCTCTAAAACAGCGTCACGCACCAGCTTTGCGGTTTCGTCGGGAACATCGCCGTGGCGCATATGTCCCCACCATAAAAGAACATCGGTATTATCAAGAATTTCTTTGGTGATACCGCAGTTTTCGTCCTGCAAAGTCGCTGTCTTTACGGATATATCGTCACTCTGCAAAAATTCCGCAATGGCGCTGTGTATGCCGTTGGGGTAAATCTCTTTTACGGCATCATCGATTCTTTCATGTTCAAATTCATTCCAAACCAAAACATTTATCATTTTTTATATCTCTCCTTTTGAAAAATATTCCGTAATTTTTAAATTAAGTATAGCATTTTACTTTGCTGTATGATATAATATTTTTATCTAAAAGTATAACTTTTTTGACCGGAGGGATATTTATGGAGTACGATGAGGGAAAAGTTGTTCAGGACGGATTTGAAATACCGATAGAGTGTTTTAACAGAATACACGTTATCGGTGACGGAGAACTTGAAAACCTGCATTATCACGATTATGTCGAACTGCTCTACGGCGTGGACTGCGATACCGTTGTGCGCTGCGGAGTAAACGATTATCATATGTGCAGCGGCGATTTTGTGGTGATTAATTCAAAAACACCTCATTCGGTTATTTCCAATTCAAAAATAAGCATATATACCGTCATTAAATTTATGCCGCAGATACTGTATGCCGCCG
>CAKSPN010000278.1 GCA_934481375.1 uncultured Clostridia bacterium | reverse complement strand
CCGTTTCTGCAAGTAAAATATAGGAGGTATATAATATGGAAAAGAAAAGTATACACGTATGGATATATACCGTGCTGATTGCCGGAATTATTGCCGCACTTTTGTGGGCGCTCGCACTCAATAAAAACGCAAAAGCGCTTGAGATTGATCTTGAAAATCAGTATAACCGTGCCTTTCACGAAATGGTCGGTTATATAGACTCTGTCGATACGCTTTTGTCAAAGGCGCAGATTTCCAATTCACCTGCGGAGCTTGCTACGCTTTCAAGCGATATTTTCAGACAGTCCGCAGAGGCAAAATCCTGTATGGGACAGCTGCCGACGGGAGAAATAAATCTTGAAAACACGGCAAAATTTCTCTCGCAGGTGGGTGATTACACATACGTTTTGTCGCAGGCGATGATAAACGGGACCCAAATATCACAGGAGGAATACGAAAATCTCGCCGCCTTGAACGATTATGCGTCAAAGCTGAAAAACTCTCTTACGGAGATTGAAAACGAACTCTACAGCGGAAATATCAGGTTTGCGGATATGAGCGCACAGACAAAAATAAATTCCGCATCGGCGGCGGGCGGAGATATACTTGCCGACCTGGAAAATATAGAAAAATCGTTTGACGAATACCCCTCGCTGATATACGACGGACCGTTCTCGGAGCATATCGAAAATCAGCAATCGGAAATGATAAACAGCTCGGAGGAAATATCACAGCAGGAGGCGCAGAAAAACGCCGAAAAATTCCTGGGACTTTCCGATAATTCGCTTGTGTTCAGCGGTATGACCGAAAACACGGCGATAGACGCCTATAACTTCTGTGCCGATACAAATTCGGGACGGACATTTGTAAGCGTAACGAAAAGAGGGGGATATATATTGTATTTCCTTACAAGCGTGACGGTCGGGGAGGAGAACATTGACGTTTCCGCGGCAGAGAAAAACGCTGAAAATTTCTTAAAAGAGCATGGGTATGAAAATATGGTATCGAGCTATTATCAGAAGGATAACGGCATAGCCACAATGAACTTTGCATACTCACAAGACGGCACGGTCTGCTACAGCGATCTTATAAAGGTGCGTGTTGCGCTCGACAGCGGAAATGTTGTGGGAATTGAAACCAAGGGCTATCTTATGAACCACAAATACAGGGACAACACCGCCCCCAAACTGACTGCGGACGAGGCAAGAGAGCATATTTCAACCAATCTCGAGGTATCTTCCACAAAGCTTGCCGTTGTGCCGAAGGACAGCCTTAAAGAGGTGTTGTGCTATGAATTTAAGGGCGTTTTCCATGATAAAAACTTTATAGTTTATGTCAATGCCGATAACGGACGTGAGGAAAAAATATTGCTTCTGCTTGAAGATGAAAACGGTATTCTTACCATATAAAAAAATCAGGGTGTTTAATAACACCCTGATTTTCACTTGTCGGCATTTATGCCGCACATTTTGAGCACGGTGTAAGTCCGCCGCTTATTGCCTCGTCAAGCGTAACCGAAAAGCTGTTCTTTCCTCCGCATTGCGCGTTAAAATGATATTTCTTTCCACGTGGAGTGCGGTACACGGTGACTGTGGCGGAATTGCTTTCGCCGCCGGAACGGCTGTCGCCCGTTGTATAATCAATTATTATTCCCGGCTGAACATTGTAGCAGTATACGCAAAACGAAATCCCGTTTCCGCTGTCCTCAACCGAATAAGCCTCCAGAAGAACGCCGTCCGCAACAAGGTTGTTATCCTTAAAAAGCGGTGTCGCTCTGTACATTACATGGTTTCCCGTTCGGTCTATGTAATCATCTATTCTGTCCTCAAACGGGAGCATACCGTCCACATTAAAATACCTCGTTCCCGTAATAAGGTTTCTTTCGTTTGCATTTTCCCCCGTAAGCTGATAGCCTATTAAATGGCATCGGTTATATAAATACTTTCCGGGAACGGCGTCATAGCTTTTGTTTATCCAGCCTGTGGGAGTTACCGAGCTTATGCTTTCTCTTTTCTCTGTCGGCATTATGTCCTGCG
>CAKSPN010000277.1 GCA_934481375.1 uncultured Clostridia bacterium | reverse complement strand
CTTACACGGTGACGGCAAAAGACAAGTGGGGCAACGAAAATACCGTTGAAACAAGCATTTCCGTTATTGATAAGACCGCCCCGACAATAAAGCTGAACGGAAATGCCGTTATAAAATCGGGAACGGGCGAGGACGATGCAAAAGCCGAAATCTTAAAGCTTGTTACTGCTGTGGATACACAGTCGGGAGCGGAGTCGCCGTTGGGAAGCAAGGGCGATATACTGAAAAACCTTACTGCGGCAGTTAAGAAAGACGCAGACCTCAGCAAGGTAAATCTCGATAAGGAGGGCATATATACGGCAAAAGTAACCGCACGTGACAGACTCGGCAATACCGCCGAAAAGGAACTGACGGTTACGGTTGTAAAAGATGTTTATACTTTCAGTATAAACGGCGTATCGGTTTATGCAAACGATGTGTTCACGTCCGAAAAGGGAAAAATCAGTCTGAACGGCTCAAGCCAAACCGCAAAGTATTATTACGCAAAAGGCTATAAGAGTGCGGCGCAGATGAAATATGCCAAAGGCTTTGATCAGAACGACGGTTTTGACGCATCGCAAAACGGTTATTACACAATTCTTGCACAGGAAAGCAACAGAAAAATGTATTTGCTTTATGTGTACATATATTAAGAAACGGGGGTGCGAAATAATATGTTAAAACGTTTTATATCCATACTGCTTTCGGTTTCGGTCGTTCTTTCGGCTGTTCCGATTTTGGCGGAGGATAATGAAAAAACTCTTGAAATATCAAATCAGTATATAAAAGTTGTTGTAAACAAAGAAAACGGCGGATATGCAATTTCGACCGTTGACGGTGATATACTGAAAAAGAGTGATGACAATGTAAAACTTACTCACAGGGGAGAAAATTTTGACACATCTTTCACCTCCTTTCGGATCGGCTCCGAGGAATACGTTTTCGGAAACAAGTACGGACATAGTACCTCCGAGGTTGTAACGCAAATCGAGCAAGGGGGAGAGTGTATAAAAAGTACATGGAGCATCGGTGATTATTCGGTGGAACAAAAAATTTCGCTTGTAAACAATGATGCTTCCGAACAGCTCGGCACAGCTATGCTGACCTACACCTTCAAAAACAATTCATCGGGTACGAAAAACGTAAAAAGCCGTGTGCTTATAGATACACAGCTCGGCGAAAACGATTACGGCTATTACGAAGTCCCCAAACAAAATCTCGGTCAGGGATATGAGTATTTTGAGTTTGAAAGAACATGGGACTCATCGGACAACAGAATGCCGTCGGATTATTTCGTAAGGGATAATCCGTATTCGTCAAGCATTGTCGGATACGGCGTAAACAGTGTTTTCACGGAGCAAAAACCGTATAAAATGACTTTTGCGCATTGGGCGAATATTGCGTCAACCGTGTTTGACTATACTCCCGATGAAACGCTTAATTTTACAAACAGCTTAAACGATAAAAAAACGGCTGACAGTGCGGCGGCGCTGTACTATGATTTGGGAAATATTGAACCGCACCGTGAAAAATCCTTTTCGACCTGCTACGGCGTCACCGCCAACCTTAAAAATAAGGATAATAAAATAATAATTAACACAACAGCGCCGTCAAAGCTGGAGTTTACGGACGATACAAGAACCGCATACAAAGGCTCGGAGGGTGAGGATAATGTTGTACGCATTAACGTTAATCTCACCAATCTGCAATATGCAAAACGTGATTACAAAAAGCTTGCCGTTGTTGTATACGCTATGGGATTTGACACACAGCGCCGAACAGACGGCGGAAACTGGGAAAGGTATGATAATATTAATCCTGTCTATACGGATATAGCGGACTTTAAATCGGGAGAAAACCGTGTTACGTATTTCGATTTTAAGTTTACACCGCAAAACCGTGCGCAGCTGGGAACGTTCGTTATCAAGGTTTTCGATATGGACGAAAGCGTAAACGAACTTGAATCTTATGCCGAAGAATTTTGTCTTGCGGCAACCGAAAATCATATCATACTCCCGGGACAGGATAAAAGTCTGCCGTCAATTA
>CAKSPN010000276.1 GCA_934481375.1 uncultured Clostridia bacterium | reverse complement strand
ATATTTTTGTCGGCAGAGAAATACCGAGATATTCCTCCGTTATCCGCTATTACAAAATCGAGCTTGACGGCTACGACCTCATCTGCACAAAGATAAACAAAGAGGACATAAGCCCGTACCCGACAATCCCGTATGTGGATATGTACGGAAGAAACTTTATGTCAAACGGCATACCGAACAGAAATCTTATAAAGAAATTTATCGACAGCTACAACGGCGTAAACGTTCTTACGGCAAACAATTCGCAGGCAAGAGTTACGGTTGACGGAAACGAAGTTGACGTTTCGGGATTTTCCGTAAACGGAGCAAACTATTACAAAATACGCGATATTGCAATGGTACTGCGGACAACGGGCAGCCGATTTAACGTTAAATGGGACGCCGCAAGGGACGGAATTTCGATTGTGACGGGTGAAAAATACGAGATAGTCGGCGGAGAGCTGGCGGAAAATTCGGGAACGGTGACGGACATTTACGAAAACCAATCGCCGATATTTGTTGACGGGGTTGAGACGGAAGTGGTTTCGTACGTTATAAACGAAGAAAACTATTTCAAGATACGTGACCTTGCCGACATGGCAGGATTCGGCGTCGACTGGGACGCAGACACCGACACGGTGGTAATAACAACGAGATAAACAATAAGCCTGTCGGCAAGTTTTGCCGACAGGCTTATTGTTTAGTTTTTATCCCTTTTATACTCCGACGGAGAAACCTCCTCGAACTGGCGGAACGTTCTCGAAAAATAATGCACGGACGAAAATCCCAGACGCTCCGAAATCTGCGAAATATTCAGCTTGCCTTCATCCATAAGCCGCTTTGCCGCCTCGATTTTTCTGTAACGGCAATACTGTATCGGACTCATACCCGTATATTCCCGAAACATTCGCTCCAGTGCGGATTTGCTGAGCATTGATTCCTCGCACAAATCATCTATCGTGAAAATATTGTCTATATGCTTGTCTATCCATTCCGTAAGCAATACAATTCTTGCTTTCTGCTCATTTTCGCGGATTGTCATAGATGAAGATATTCGGTTATCACAGCCGCCGCCCCGCAGAAGGTCAATCAACAAAATCTGCAGATAGCAATTTAGCATCTGCTCCGACGCATATTCCTCCGTTCCGGGCGGCGAAACCTTACGCTTTTGCAGTTTCCGATACCGTGCGTTTGCCAAATCCGTCGAATACGCCCTTTTCGCCTCACGTATAATTCCCACAAGCAGGGAACGCTCATATTCATTTATGTAAAAAGTACCGCCCGACAGCGCCTTTAACTCCTCGTTGTGACATTCAAACGAAACGACCACGATATTCGCCGCCGACGAGCCGTGTACGTGCAGATCGTGAAATTCGTTCGGGGCAAACAGCGTAAGCTGATTTTGCCTTAAAACAAATTTTCGGTCGTCCGCTCTTGTAAGCACTTCGCCCTTATCAATATACATCAGCTCCCAGAAATCATGCTTCTCGCCGCTGAACGAAAATGTTTTTCTGTACCCGTAATAATGCACCGTATATATTTTTTCTATGGTAACGCTTGCCTCTGTTCTTGTTGGATAATAGTACATATATTCACCGCCGTCCTATAATTCATATTAATTATATAATGTTTTCAAAAAAATTACAAACCGTTTTTTCGCAGGCTCATTTGTATTTTTTTCTGTATTCACTCGGTGAAATTCCCGTATGCTTTCTGAATACACGTGAGAAATAGTTCTGATTTAAGAACCCGAGCGACTCCGAAATGTTTCTTACGGAATAATTTCCCTCACTGAGCATTTCCTTTGCGATATTTATTTTGATTTCCGCAGCGTATTCTTTGGGCGATTTTCCCGTAACCTCCCTAAACAGGTGTGTAAATCGGCTTTCGCTTATAAAACATTCCTCCGCCAAAAGGCTTACGGTAAGGTTTTTATCTATATTTTCATAAATTCTGCGGCAGGCGGTATTTATGCGGTTTTCGCTTTTTCTGCTCACACTGCTGCTGCGCAGTGCGTGCTTTCTTCCGATAACCCCGAGCATTTCGGCAAGTAT
>CAKSPN010000275.1 GCA_934481375.1 uncultured Clostridia bacterium | reverse complement strand
ATGTACGCATATTTTGCCGCCAAATCATCATTTCCGGCGCTGATAAATCCCCATATCTCGGAACGTATGGGACAGCCCATTCCCTCTTTGAAAAAGGAATTGTTTATAATTCCGCTGTACGGCGGTTTTACGCCTCTTGCGTAATTTTTCATAAAATATCCGTACTCACTGAACGGATACCAGCACTTTTCAAGCCATGTGTCCGCAAGATCGCACGAGCTTACGCTTACACCTTTTCTTTCAAGAACATCGAGCCATAAAAGCTGTATGTCAAGGTCGTCGTTCGGAAGGTCGGGATTGAAGATTTCTTCAAAATCGTCCGTATCGATAATTTTCTTTATCCCCTCCACAGGCGCTCCTGCAGCTCCTCCCAGACATTTGCCGTACCAGCCGCCGTGTATTTTATCAAGCAATTCATTAAAAGTTATTGTGTGCATTTTCTTCTCCTGTCATTTTAATAAGCAATTTATTTCGTGGCTTGTAAGATGACGCCACCTGCCAACGGGCAGATTGCCCAGCTCAAGCTCGCCGATTTTAATTCTTTTTAAGGCAATTACCGTATAGCCGAGTGCGTCAAACATTTTTCGCACCTGTCTGTTTCTGCCCTCGTGTATCGTTATTTTGATTGCCGTTTTTCCGCCGGCGGCGTCCATAATTTCAACCTGCGCCGGAGAGGTGGTATAATCCTCTACTTTTACACCTTTTCTTAATCGGTTAAGGTCGGGGATTGCAATTCCTCCGTTTATAACGGCAATGTACGTCTTATCCTTTTGGAATTTGGGGTGTGTTATTTTATAAGTGAAATCACCGTCATTTGTCATAAGCAGAAGCCCCTCGGTTTCATAATCAAGACGTCCTACAGGAAAAATGCGTGTGCCTACTTCTTCTTTTACAATATCGACAACCGTAGGTCTGTCAAACTGATCCTTTGCCGTTGAAACATAGCCTGCGGGCTTGTTAAGCATAATATAATATTTTTTATCTTTAATCTCAACGGGCTTACCGTCAACCGTTATGGTGTCACGCCCGGTTTCAACCTTTATACCCTGCTCGGTAACTTTTTTTCCGTTTACCTTTACTCTGCCCTCTTCTATCATAACTTCGGCGGCACGCCTTGACGCAATGCCGCTCATTGCAATGTATTTTTGCAGTCTTACAATCTCACCCATACAATACGCCTTTCATCAAAAAGTTAATTTTTTTATACATTTTCTAAAGCAACCGACAAAACTTCTGCCGAGTCTTTCGGTTTTTAAAATATCCGATTGCGAAACAATATCCACTCTGCCGATTTCGTTTCCCTTATACATAATCCGTGCATATCCGACCTTCTCGCCGAAATTTATCGGCGGACACAAATCGGGAATGTTTACTTCAACATCAAAATCGTCTTTTTTGTCCGAAAGCGACGCAACGATAAAATCTTCGTCCGCCGCAAAAATATGTTTCCCGTAAGTTTTGATACATTCACCCTGTTCCAGTATTTTAAGCGGCTCCGAGGCGGCAAAGACGTCCTCGTACATTTTTATGTGATTATTCCAGTCATCGCCGTCATTTAACGTGACGGCAATATATTTCATTCCGTCACGCACAGCCGAGCTGACAAGACACCTTCCCGCCTTTTTTGTATAGCCTGTTTTAACGCCCGTGCAGTCGTCCATAAGATTTAAAAGCTTATTATGGTTATAAAATTCCAAAGTGCGTTCGGAATCGTTTAAAACATTCACTTTATGCTTGCGTGTTGACACAATCTCCGCAAATTTTTCATTTTCGAGCGCCGTCTTTGCAATAAGCGCCATATCATACGCCGTGGTATAATGCCCGTCATCGGGCAGTCCGCTCGGATTGGTAAAGCACGTCGCCGCTGCTCCGCACTCTTTTGCACGTTCTGTCATAAGCTTTGCAAATTCCGTATCCGTACCCGAAACACTCTGCGCAACCGCTTCTGCGGCGTCATTTCCGGAATTCAGCATAAGTCCGTACAAAACGTCCTCCATATAAAGCTTGTCGCCCTCTTTTGCATACGTGGACGAGCCTGCCG
>CAKSPN010000274.1 GCA_934481375.1 uncultured Clostridia bacterium | reverse complement strand
TAATGACGTTCGTTAAGGCTTTCAATATCCGCCGACAACGTACTTATATAATACTCCGACGGTGCTTTTGTTTTCTTCTCGTTATTTATTCTTTTTTTAAGTTCCGAAACTATCCCGTCCTTTTTCTCATAGGACATAACAGCCTCGGTAACGGGGATTATATTAACGCTTTCAAGCTTATCCGAAGAACGCTGGCTGTATGCGTCAAACAGTCTTATGGAGTCGGTTTCATCATCAAAAAACTCAATCCGCACGGGCATATCCATATTTGGAGTAAACACATCGAGAATACCGCCCCTTATTGAAAACTGTCCCTCGCCCTCAACCATATCCTCACGGACATAGCCCATTGTCACAAGCTTATCCGCCATCTTGTCAAGCTCAAACCTTTTTCCTATTTTGACTTCAATACGGCTGTTTTCAAGAACGGCTTTATCCGCTGTGTACTGCAAAACGGCATCAACACTCGCAACAACAATGCAATTGCCGTCAAGCAGTTTATCAAGCACCGCAAGACGCTTTTTCTCGTTTTCGTGACCCGATGTTTCGATATTATAAAAAACGTATTCCTTTGACGGAAACCACGCCGCATTATCGGTATAAAAAGACAAATCGGAATAAAGCGCTTTTGCCTCCATATCGCTGTATACAAGCACAAGCGCCGATTTTTTCCCGTTCTCCGCAAGCGAATATATGAGCTGGCTCTGCGCCGACTCCGTAACGCCCGCAACCGATATGGGAGTATTATTAAGATTTTCCGTTATCCGCCGATACGGCGGATATTTTTCAAGCATATTTAAAAAATTCATTACTGCCTCGAATTATATTTATTCATTGCCGAGCCGACACCCTTTGCGATTATTTCATCGACCGCTTCGGCGGCTCTTATTATTGCCTTTTCCATAACGGGTATTTCATCACGGGTAAATTTTCCGAGCACAAAATCCGCAAGGTCATAATTTTCATTCTGCGGTGCGCCCACGCCCATTTTTATTCTCGGAAATTCATCGCTCTGCAAATGGTATATTATCGACTTTAAGCCGTTATGACCGCCCGCACTGCCTTTCGGTCTTACCCGTATTCTGCCCGTATCGAGCGAAATGTCATCATTGATTATTATTATGTTTTCGGGAGCAATCTTATAAAAAGACGCAAACTCGCCTATGCTCTCACCGCTTAAATTCATATACGTCTGCGGTTTTACGAGATATACCTTTTCGCCGCATATCTCCGTTTCGCCGTACAGTGCCTTGAATTTCAATTTTTTTACCTTAACGTTTTTTTGCTCCGCAATATAATCTATAGTGTGAAATCCGATATTATGACGGGTCATTTCGTACCTGCTCCCCGGATTTCCCAGTCCTGCTACAATATACATATTACTCTCCCATTAAATCAAGAATTTTTTTTGCACAATCATCAACCGACATATCCTCCGTTATATGCAGTCTGTAATCGCAGTTTTAATAAAACGGTATGCGGTCATTAAACCTTTTCCGTATATCCTCTATGCTTTGGTTCTGCAAAAGCGGACGTGTCTTTGCCGCTTCGATTATTCTTTTTTCTATTATTTCAAAATCGGGCGCAAGATAAAACACCTTTCCCGTCTTTTTCAGACAATCAATGTTTGATTTGTCAAGCACCGTACCTCCGCCCGTGGATATAACTGCGTTTTCCTCATCTGCAACGGCTACGACCGCCGATTTTTCAAGCTCTCTGAAATATTTTTCGCCGTGCGTTTTAAATATTTCGTTAATGCTTGTACCCTCTTTTTCTTCTATATATTTATCGGTATCTATGAGTTTTCGTCCCGTAAGATTTGCAAGCTTTTCCGAAACAACGCTCTTTCCCGACGCCATAAACCCTGTAAGGACTATATTCATTGCCCGAACACCTCGCTTTTGATTTCTGCGCCGATATTTCCGGGGAGCTTTTTATCCATAAAAAGCTCATACGCCAATATGCCTTGATTTATAAGCATATCAAGTCCGTTCATTGTTTTTGCGCCTCTTTTTTTTGCGTGTTCATATTCCTCAAGAATCAATGTTCCTGCACCTTCACCAATTACCAATCC
>CAKSPN010000273.1 GCA_934481375.1 uncultured Clostridia bacterium | reverse complement strand
AGTATGGCGCAGGCGGGACTGGCATATACGGATAACGTATATGATATAGAGCGTTATGAACGTTTGCGTGATATTGCCGCTGAAATGCTTGCCGAGAAAACAGACATGACAAAAGACAAGGTTAAAGGCTTGTTCTGCAATGAAACAGGTTATCAGACGCCTAAGCTGGACACACGTGCGGCAATATTCCAAGACGGAAAAATACTGCTTGTACACGAGGCAAACGGCACATGGTCATTGCCGGGCGGCTGGTGCGATGTGCTTGAGTCTGTAAAATCAAACACTTTAAAAGAAGTACGTGAAGAAACGGGACTTGAAGCGGAGGCGGTAAGAATTATCGCAGTCCAGGACAGAAATAAGCATAATAAACCCATGTACGCATATGGGGTATGTAAGGTGTTTGTTCTTTGCAATGTTATCAGCGGAAAGTTTGAAAAGAATATTGAAACAACGGAAATAAAATATTTTGCTTTGGAGGAAATACCAGATAATCTGGCAGAAGAAAAAACAAGCAGAGAACAGATAGAAATGTGCTTTGAAGCATATAGTAATGAAGATTGGCAGACACAGTTTGATTAAATAAAGCGCAGTCATTTAGACTGCGCTTCAGTGTTTCTGAACACAATGTTTGACAATTTCTTATAAAGAAGAAATGTTAAAGCCGAATTTATACCGCTTTTAAGCAGATTAAACGGTATAATAGCCGTTGGGAGCATGGCAATAATCGCTTTTCTCGGCGTTCCCATATAGATAGGTGTAAATATTACGTTCCACAGACACATGGTTGCTGTCATTACAAGAATACCGGCGATAAGCGCAATAACGGCAGATTTCTTTGTGCGGTTATGCTTATATATCAATCCTGCCGTCCATACAAAAGCGCCCGTTGCGAAGATATGCATTATAACGCCTATAATCCCGCCCGATGCGCTCACGGTAAAGCCTTGCACAATGCTCACAACCACAGTAAGGATAAATCCGCACAGCGGACCTAAAAGAAAGGTACATAAAAATATCGGTATATCGGCAGGGTCATATTCCAGAAACGCCGCCCCCGGCAGAATCGGAAAATGCACCAGCGCAACGAGTATAACTGACAGCGCCGCCATAACTCCTATTGTGGTAAGTTTTTTTGTCATAGATAGTTCTTTCATTACAGTACCTCCAAAAAATTAATTTACGGTTTTGTTCTGCGAATGAAAAATCCTCTGCATTTTGCAGAGGACAAATAATACAATTATTGTATTTCATTTCTTTATCCGGACTATACCGTCGGTTCAGGAATCGCACCTGATCAACCCTTAAACAAGGCTCTCGGACTTGTAGCGTACGCTCATTACCGCCGGTGAGGAATTGCACCTCGCCCTAAAACAAAACTTTATTATATTATATCACCGAAAAACGAAGTTGTCAATACAAAAAAAGACTGTTTTTACAGTCCTTTTTATGCGCTTTGCAATGCGTCAGTAAGCCACCATTCGCCTATATCGAGCGCCTTGTACAAATCATCACGCTCCGCTTTACGGTAAACCTGACCTTTGCCGAATTCGCCCGTATTATCCATAAGCTGAATTTTAACCTTAGTCGAAACCTTAACGCCGTTATTATCTTTTGTTTCCGTTACATCAAGCACAAGAATATATTTGTCTTCCAAATTACCGTAGTAAACCCTGTCACCGCAGCGGATAAGGGGTTTTCCGTTATACATCAGAAACTTCTTTTTCTTAGCAGCTGCCACAATCAATATCTCCTCTCCAAATATATTATATATATTTTACCACAGATTTCAGCTTTTGTCCAGTGTTTTTAACAAAATGAAAATAATTTTCATTTTGCCTTGACACACATTAATATTTGTGATATAACATAAGCATAATATTGCCGATTGGGCGGAATGGAGAAGAAAATGAAAAATAATTTCTTTACAATAGGTTTGAATAAAGAAACGGGAAATGTCAATTCAATCGTAATTAATGATGATCCCGACAGCATGAACTGGTGCGGAATGACTCATGAATGGGGCGAGCTTGTATGCGAAAACAGAGTTATACAGACAAAGAGCAGATGGACGGAGCT
>CAKSPN010000272.1 GCA_934481375.1 uncultured Clostridia bacterium | reverse complement strand
GCTCTATATGGCGCAAAAACTCATGTCCGAGTCCCACACCCTCGCTTGCGCCCTCGATAATTCCCGGAATATCCGCCATAACAAAGCTTCGGTGATTGCCTAAATCTACAACTCCGAGATTGGGCTCGAGCGTTGTGAAATGATAATTTGCAATCTTTGGGTCTGCCTTTGTGGTACGTGAAAGCAATGTGGATTTTCCGACATTCGGAAAGCCGACCAATCCCACGTCCGCCAAAAGCTTAAGCTCGAGAACAATATCCCTTTCCTCGCCCGGCTGACCGTTTTTTGCAAAATTCGGCGTTTGCCTTACAGCCGTGGCAAAATGCGAATTGCCCCAGCCGCCGTTTCCGCCCCTTGCAATAACAACGTCCTTATCGGGTACGGAAAGGTCTGCAATTATGCGGTTTGACTCGGCGTCACGCACAATCGTTCCCTGCGGAACTTTTATGATTATATCCTCGCCCGTTTTGCCTTTTTGGCGCTTTCCTGCGCCGTCATCGCCGTTTTGAGCAAGATATTTGCGCTTATATTTAAAATCCATAAGAGTTGTCATTCCCGAATCCACTCTGAATATGACATTGCCGCCCTTACCGCCGTCGCCGCCGTCGGGACCGCCCGCCGCAACGTACTTCTCACGGCGGAACGAGATTGCGCCGTTGCCGCCTTTGCCGGCTTTTATAAATATTTTAGCTTTATCTATAAACATATTTTTTCTCCGTTTCTGTTACTACCGATATAATATCATTATACCGATATTATGTCAATAGCATGGTTTTCATATGTATAAAAAAACTGCAGCAAAACGGAAGTTTTGCTGCAGCCGGTAAAATCATCAGTCGGCATATACGCTGCACTGCGTCTTATCTCTGCCTTTTCTTTCAAACTTTACTTTGCCGTCTATCAATGCAAATAATGTATCATCACTGCCGATTCCAACATTATTTCCCGGGTGAATCTTTGTACCTCTCTGTCTTACGAGGATATTGCCGGCTAAAACAAACTGACCGTCTGCTCTCTTTGCGCCGAGTCTTTTCGATTCACTGTCACGACCGTTTTTTGTACTACCCATACCTTTTTTATGAGCCATTTAAAACACCTCGTTTCTGTAAACTTAGTCACTGCCGATTAGGCATTAATTTTTGTTATTTCAATCTTTGTATAAGGCTGTCTGTGACCCTTCTTTGTACGTTCATTCTTCTTTCTCTTCATTTTGAAAACGTAGATCTTCTTAGCCTTACCGTTCTTTACGACTTTAGCCTCAACCTTTGCACCGTCTACAACAGGTGCGCCGACTGTAACGCTGTCGCCTTCTCCGACCATAAGCACCTGATCGAAAGTAACTGCGCTTCCCTCCTCAGCATTAAGCTTTTCAACAAAGAGAGTATCGCCTTCAGCTACCTTATACTGCTTACCGCCTGTTACGATTACTGCGAACATATTAAAAACACCTCCTCTTAAAATCAATGAGGACACGCTGCTTGAGGTACCGTTAAAAACGGATTTATAACCATTCACATGCGGTCACCGTTATATTATAGCAAAACCTGAAGTATATGTCAAGTGTTTTTTGCATATATACGTAAAATTATTTCATATTCTTTATAACCGCCAAAATGCTCTCCAAGGATTTCTTATTAAGGCTTTTGCATTCCTCCGCAATATCTTTTACAATGGACGGATATTTATTATCTTCATTAAAAAATTCCTGCGGTGTAATGCCGAAGTATTCGCATATATAAAGAAACATACTCATTGATGGCAGTGAACTGCCGTTTTCGATAGCGTTTATATACCCCGTTGACTGACCCAGACTTAAACTCAGCTCACGTGCCGATATGTTTTTATCGGTGCGCAGTTTCGCAATCCGTTCTTTGATAAATTTCTCGTCTATCTTAATCACCTGCTTTCGGTTATTCCTCAACTCCGCAGGATTTTATATATACTTTTACAATTTCCATAAGATATTTTCTCTGCTTTGGATTTAACTTATTAAGGCTGTTGTGGATTTCCGTTTCTAAATCATTTGCCGAAACGCCGAACAGCAGATAATCCGCACTCACGTCAAGAGCTTTGCAC
>CAKSPN010000271.1 GCA_934481375.1 uncultured Clostridia bacterium | reverse complement strand
CTCAAATCAAGTCTTAAACGGCAGCACATACTTCTTACGTCGCTCGGCTGCATATCCGAATTGATGTAGTTTGAGAAGTAGGGAGTACCGTATTTTGAAGTCATTTCAAACAAAAGACGGTTGTTTTCCGTGTCCGACCAGTCAAAGTCACGTGTAATGGAGTATGTCGGTATCGGGTACTGGAAACCTCTGCCGTTGGCGTCGCCCTCAATCATAATTTCGATAAACGCCTTGTTTATCATATCCATTTCCTTTTTGCAGTCCTTGTAGCAGAAATCCATTTCCTTGCCGCCGACTATGCACGGCAGTTCCGCAAGGTCGTCGGGAACCGTCCAGTCAAGCGTAATATTTGAAAACGGTGCCTGTGAACCCCATCTGCTCGGCGTGTTTACGCCGTAAATAAACGATTCGATACAGCGCTTTGTCTGAATATAGTCAAGATTATCAACCTTGACAAACGGTGCAAGGTACGTGTCAAATGATGAAAACGCCTGTGCGCCTGCCCATTCGTTCTGCATAATTCCCAAAAAGTTTACCATCTGATTGCACAGTACGGAAAGATGTTTTGCGGGTGAGGAGGTTATTTTTCCTCTGATACCGCCAAATCCCTCTTTGATAAGCTGTTTCAGCGACCAGCCGGCGCAGTAGCCTGTGAGCATTGAAAGGTCGTGAATGTGTATGTCCGCATTTTTGTGCGCACGTGAAATTTCTTCGTCGTATATTTCACTGAGCCAGTAGTTTGCCGTAATAGCGCCCGAGTTTGAAAGGATAAGTCCGCCTACGGAATATGTTACGGTCGAATTTTCCTTTACACGCCAGTCCTTTAAATGAACGTAGCTGTCAACAAGCTCCTTGTAGTCGAGAATGGTCGACTTCATATTTCTTATTTTCTCACGCTGTTTTCTGTAGAGAATGTATGCTTTTGCAACATCCGCATAGCCTGCCTGCACAAGCACGTCCTCGACGCTGTCCTGAATATCCTCTACCGATATAAGCTCGTCTTTGATTTTGTCCGCATAATCCGATGTGACCTTGAGGGCAAGAAGGTCTATGATGTTGGTATTGTATTGTTTATCCTGTGAATCAAAAGCCCTTGTGATGGCGGCACTGATTTTGTATAAATCAAAATCGGTAATCTGACCGTCACGCTTGATAACCCTGTACATAATTCTTTTCTCTCCTTTTTTCATAAATCCGAAATTTTGAAACTGACGTCATTATATCACCGAAATTGGTGACTGTCAATACGGCAAACACAAGATATAGTGTATCAAAAACCTTGAAAACGGCATAATAACTATATATAGAATGAGTTATATCAGTTAGGTTAAAATAAGATTACAAAAACTTTACAAAAAAAGAAAGCGCCGCATTGCCTTTTTATAAGGCAGATGCGGCGGTGTATTCTATTCTTCTTCAAGGTTTTTTGACGTGCTTCCGCTGTCTGTTTCCTCGGACGCGGTATCAGATGATGCAGGCTTGCTTTCCTCTTGCTGTACGGGGGCGGGGGTTGCACTTGCACGGGACGTGCCTGTCGATGTGCTTCTTGCAGGCTGTTCGCTTTCGGTGTCGGACTTGTGCGGCTGATACACGCTTCTGCCAAGCTTGTCGGTAGAGATAAGCTGACCGTTTGAGTAAACGTATCTTATCGAGTCTACA
The DNA here is from genome assembly GCA_934481375.1 of uncultured Clostridia bacterium. Lineage (GTDB taxonomy): Bacteria > Bacillota > Clostridia > UBA1381 > UBA1381 > UBA4716. The sequence goes on along the minus strand of CAKSPN010000271.1, from coordinate 437 downwards.
ATCGTGTTTTCGCCCGATTTTGAAGTGCTGTGCGAAAGCTTTACCTCACGTGCCGGCTCCCATGAGGTTCCGACTATTGAAACGGTGAGCGTGGAGCCGTTTGCGGTTGCCTGGATTTTTATCGGATAATCCGTTGAGTTTTTAAATTTAAAATCAACGCTGTTATACGCAACCGTTGCGTCCTGACCGAGCGGAGCGTAACCTATGGTCATCATATGGTTTATACGTGAAACAATGTTCAGATCGGCGTACAGAACAGCGGAATAAAGCGTTGTGCTTACCTGGCATGTGCCGCCGCCTATGCCCTCCACGCTTTTTCCGTTCACGTATTCCGTTGCGGGATAAAAGCCGTTCTCTTTCGTTCTCGGACCGACAACGCCGTTAAACGAGAACACCTCTCCGACATTTAAAACAGTGCCGTTTATAAGCTTTGCCGC
>CAKSPN010000270.1 GCA_934481375.1 uncultured Clostridia bacterium | reverse complement strand
CAACGGGTCTTAAGAGCGGCGACGCAATGCCTGTAAAATGGCTCAACGAAATCTGGCCCGGAAATATCCCGTCAAGTCAGATAGACTCCTTCTGTGAAGAAATGACAAAGAAATACAATGATGCGGCGGCAAATTATCAGAAGGAAAATCCCGATTACGATCCGTCAACAAGCATTATTCCCGAGTGGGACAGCGCAAGATAATTAAGAAAAGAGGGTTTTGCTGTGGCAATAGCAAAGATTAAAACAAGAAAACAGGGCGTCGGAAAAATCCGAAGCGCAGAAGCAAAATCAAAGGAGCGCCAGTGTTACTTACTGCTGGCGCTGCCGCTCATCGGATTTTTCGTGTTTACGCTTTATCCGATGCTGTGGTCTATGTCAAAAGCATTTTACTATTATGATCAAATTCCGAGCAATACAAAGTTTGTGGGACTGGAAAATTTCATTGATTTATTCACAAACAATAAAGCGTATTGGCAGGCATGGATAACGACATTGCAGTTTACAATCTACAAGCTTCCGTTTGAAATGATTATGACGCTCGGACTGGCGCTTTTGATGAGCAAGAAAGTCAAAACCGCAGGTTTGTTCAGAACGGTATACTTTATGCCTTGCGTAATAAGTGTGGCTCTAAGCTCCGTAATATTCTCAAACCTGTTTCAGTATTTCGGATTTTTCAACGATATATTGCTTAAAATCGGACTTATCTCAAGCCCTATAGACTGGTTTGCCACGAAAGGCGCGGCGATGACCGTGCTGACAATCGGCGGCGTGTGGTCGGCGTTCGGTATTAACGTTCTGTATTTCTCGGCGGCTCTCACAAATGTCCCCGATGAATTGTACGAGGCGGCGGAGCTTGACGGCGTAAATGCGTTTCAGAAATTTATATACATAACCATACCGATGATTGCGCCGGTGTTCCAGACCATTCTTCTTTTGGGAATAAACGGAACGCTCCAGACGGGCGAGTATGTGCTTGTTATGACAAACGGCGCACCGGGCGGAACTACAAATACCGTCGGCTCGTTAATGCTTTCGGAATTTGTTCCGGGTTTTGCAAGCGGATCGGTAAATGTCGGATACGGCTGTGCAATGGCAATTATAAATTCAATAATATTCGGAGCGGTAGCTGTGCTGTTTAATAAGCTGAGCGCCAAGATGCAGAATATTTATTAAGGGGGAAATACAATGAATAAGTTTGGCAGAATTTTAAGCAGAGCGCTGATATATGCAACGCTTATTGCGGTTGCGGTTGTCACGATATTTCCCGTTTTAAGTATCATTCTTGCATCATTCAGGACGAATATGGAAATAATGACCGTTCCGGAAAAGATACTTCCGTCGCACTGGAGCCTTGAAAACTATAGGCTGGCATTCAATTCGGACAACTTTCATACGGGCAGAATGTTGTTCAACAGTATGTGGTTTTCGGTTACATGCGTCGTTATTGTTCTTTTTACTTCGTCTGTATGCGGATATGTGTTTGCAAGAGGCGAATTCAGAGGGAAAAAGGCGATTTTTGCGATATTTTCATCACTGATGTTTATATCGCTCGGCTCGATAACGATTTATCCTACGCTGAAAATTTTAGCAACCATTCATCTTAACAAATCGCTTTTCGGACTTGTCGTAATGCAGTGCTTCGGAATACCTGTTATAAACATGTATATGGTACGCGGATTTGTGAACGCGCTTCCGAAAGAACTGGACGAGGCGGCGACAATAGACGGGTGCAGTTTTACGGGAATACTTTTCAGAATTATATTTCCGCTTTTGCAGCCCGTGCTTGCAACGCTTGCGGTGCTTGCGTTCAACGGATCGTGGAACAGCTACATAATGCCGTCGATTTTCACCATGACAAATCCGAGACAGCAAACGCTAATAGTCGGAATTATGGCGCTTAAAAATTCAAGCGAAAGCGCAACCGCTTGGAATTTGCTCTTTGCGGCAACAACGCTGGCAATGCTGCCGGTGCTCATAATATTCCTTATCGGAAATAAGTTTATCACCGAGGGAATAGCGGCAGGAGCGGTAAAAGGTTAAAATAATAAAAAGTGATTTGTGTCTTAAGGCACGGAAAGGAATTGAAAATGAAAAAAATTATTTCAAAGGCGATCT
>CAKSPN010000269.1 GCA_934481375.1 uncultured Clostridia bacterium | reverse complement strand
CACTTCTGCACTTCAGGGCGTAATAAACCTTATGCCGACTTATGTTGAGGTATTGCAGTCACAGCAATTCCTTGAAACGGTAAGCGATGATATTGACAACAAGTTTGACGCTGACGAAATCAAAAAGAAAATGACCATCACTACTCAGGAGAAAACCAACATTATAAAAATAAGTGTTGAATCCGAAGATGCTCATGACGCATATATCATCTGCGACAGCATCGTAAACAATTCGTATGACGAAATAATCAGAGTATTTGAAGGCGGAAGCGTAAAGCTTCTGGACGTGCCGTCAGAGGCATCGGCGCCCAATTCGACAAACGCCGTTCAGCGCGGCGTAATAGGCTTCGTTGCCGGTGCGGTTTTGGCAATGCTGATTGTTTTCCTTATAAACCTTTTCGACACACGTATAAAGGGTTCGGAAGAATTAACAAACAGATACAACCTTCCCATTCTCGGGGAAGTTTCAAATCTTCACGATGCATAATGGAGGCTTAACAGATGAGTGAAAATAATAAAAAAGGCGGATTTTTCAAAAAGAAAAAGAACACAACGGCGGAGCGTCAGGCTTCATTAAAGCATAATCAGGAGGCAATCCTCAACACAAGCACTCCGTTTGTTATTCAGGAGGCATACAAGACCGCACGTACCAATATAGTTTTTGCCGTGTCGGGTTCGAAGGATAAAAGCAGTAAGGTTATATGTTTCACAAGCGCCTCGCCCGGTGAGGGAAAAACCACCTCGTGCATTAACCTGGCAATCACGTTTGCGCAGACGGGAGCAAAGGTTCTGCTTATCGACGGAGATATGAGAAAGCCGCGTATGCATCAGTATCTCGGAGTTGTTAAGACAAACGGTTTGTCAACCGTGCTTTCAATGCAGGCGAAATTTGACGATGTCGTTTACCACGACATTCGCCCCAATATGGATTTACTGGCTTCGGGTTCTATCCCCCCCAACCCTGCGGAGCTTTTGGCATCCGAGGCAATGGAGGCTTTCCTTAAGGAAGTGGGTCCGAAGTATGACTATGTGTTTATCGACACTCCCCCGGCATCGGTTGTTACTGACGCCGTTGCGCTTTCACGTTATGTTACCGGTATGGTAATCGTTGTGCGCGAAGGCTACACAACACACGAAAATCTTGAACATGCAATCAATCTTTTAAAGATAGCCAATTCAAAAATACTCGGATTTTTCCTTAACGATTCAAGCCCCGTTAATATCAATTACGGAATTTATCAGAAACGTTACGGAAGATACCGTTACCGCTATAATTACAATTATCGCTACAACTACCGTTACAATTACCGCTATAACTATCGCTACGGTGCCGATCCTTTGAAAAATCAGAAAAAGGACGACAAGCCGTCACAGCAGGATACAGCCGGAAAAACACAGTAACAGAAAGAGGTATTTTCATTGAAACGCTTTTTAATAGGTTTATTATGTGTCGGATCGCTGTTTACGCTCTGCGGCTGCGGCAGTAAAAACAGTGATACATATAAAAGAATACGCAGTACACAAGTTAATATTGAACTTGCTGATGTTCCGAAAGAAAAATACACCTCATTGAGTGATGCTGATGATGATATTTATGATTTACAGCTCAGCGCATGCGATTTGTATATTAAAAGCTATAATGTGCTTAACGCTTCAAATTTCAAATCATCGGACATTAAGGGTACAAAGCTGGCAAGAGCCTGCTACGAACAGCGTAAAGAGATAAACAAGCAGATTGAAAAGAAATTTTATCAGGACTTGTATCTTCTCGTAAAGAACTGCTCCGACTGTACCAACAAAAACGCCTTTCTTTCAAAGGCTCACAGGGATGTTCTCGGTTTTTACGACTCATACGCAAAATATCTTGACGCGGAAAATCCCGACGATATTTTGATTGAAATACTGATAGATTATTCCCAAAAGCGAAATGTTCTTGCACTTTCGTTCCTGGAAAGACATGAAAGAGAAGTATTGAGCACCGCAATCAACACAATCGAAAAGAATGCGGAAAGCGAAGACAATATGCGTTTTTATGTAAATAAAAACATAAACATAAAAGATGCGCTTGAGGAGGTATATGATAATATACCCGAAAAGTACTCGGAGCGCATCGAGGAGGCTCATGTAGC
>CAKSPN010000268.1 GCA_934481375.1 uncultured Clostridia bacterium | reverse complement strand
GTCAACCACAAGCGTTTCGCTGTCCTCAATCGGAGAGAGAATATACAGTCTTGCAATATTGGTTGCTGTTTCCGTCTTTACATAACGGTACAGCTTTTCGTTTTGGTCATTAAACCACCAGCCGCCGCTGTCCAGATCAAACTCATCATAATTTTCTCCGTCCTCGGACAGATATATTTTTCCGTTTTTCAAAGCACGTGCATACACACGTCTTATGACCGACGGAGTATCCTCGAACGAAACAACGTTTTCTTCGTTCTGTGTTTTTCCGTCAATTACATTTTTATATAAAATAGGACTCGGTTCACCCATTCCGTCCATATAGTATTTGCCTGTTTTAAAAGATATATTTTTAACCGTTCCGTAGCTGTCGCCTACTCCGAACGCCGCCAAAATATACTTATGATTTTCAATTAAATCCATTTCGTCCGAAAGGCTTCCCTCCCAGACTTTGCCGTTGTTGCTCTCGGCTTTCCATGAAATAATTCCGTCTGATACGGTAATATCCCACGAAACATGACTGTCTGTGCCGTTCCAGCCGTCATCATACGGAGCTGTTCCGACTACGGACGCATTGTTTGAAATTACTCTTTTTACATACGGTTCACAGCCTGTTCCCAAATAATCAACAAACTCGCCGTTACGTGAGCCGAAAGCATAAAAGCTTTTCTGATCGCTGCTTAAGAATAAATTAAGCCCCTGTCCTCTTGTTGTGGCGTCGGTTTCAAAATGAATTTTTGTAACCTCCGCAAGTTCAATATCCGCATCTGTTGTAAGAGTTGCCGTAGTAAGATAACCGCTGTTACAGCCTCTTAATCTTATTGCCGAGTTTGACGGCTCTATATATATTCCGCCTTCACCGTTTATTCCCGAGTAAAAAGCGGAACTGGTCCATGTAAGACCGTTTTTTGAACCGATAAGCTTATCCTCATTTGTTCCGCATATCAGCTCATTTTCACGGGACAGATACTCACTGTCTTCCGCTGTATAACTGCTGAAATCTTCCGAAAATTCATAATACTTTTCATAGTTCGCCGCAAGCGAAACAGTCTGACCGATAAAAGTACACAGTGCAAGAACTGCTGCCGTTAATTTAGCTTTCATATGTATCTCCCTTCTTCTTGAACATATTATTTACGGCTATGTGCCGACTCTTGGCCGGCACATAACCTTTAAGTATTATTGGAGGGGAATCCAATATTATTTAACTTTGCAAATCGGTGTCATTGACTTTGCACCGTCCCAGCAGAACACTTTAAAACTGCTGTATTCCTTATCGGGCTTTACCGCATTTAAAGTATCGCTGCCATTAATTGTTTTTGCGCTTACCTTGACAAGGCTTCCGTCTGCCGCATAGTATGCCGCCGCAACCCATACGGACGAATACTGTCCCGGATTTACCGTTACCGTATACTGCGTATCGCTCTCCGTATATGTTACGGAAAATTCCTCCTCTGCCGAAGCGCCGTATTTGACTTCTATATTATCAATCGACGCCGCAAAGTTTTCCGAACCGATTGCTTTTGTGAACACCTGCATAAGGTATGCATAATTTGCATCGCTGTATGATACACTGCCCGTCTTTACGGTATTACCGTCGGTTGCCGTCCATGTAAGAGTACCGTTATTAAGCTCGCATACCCAGTCAACGCTTACCGCGCCGCTAAAGCCTGCCGCAGCATTTGTAAGTTCAACGGACGCCGTTTCATCGCTGTTTACAAACAGGCGGACGCCTGCCGAAACTCCCGCTTCGTTTGCAAGAGTAAACTTAATTCTCGATATATTATCGAGACCGGCGAAATCTGCCGTATTCCAGTTAACGGCAAATTCTTCTTCCTGACCTTCGCTCGTCATTACAAGCTTACCTCCCGTAATTGACGCTGCTCCGTAGACTTCGTCAAGACCGATTTCCGCATAACCTGTCTTTGTTTCAGAAAGCGACCACTTTGTGCCGTTTGTATTCGAAACAAGCAGTTTATCCGTGTCCTCTCCTGTCTTTTCAGCCACTTCGCCGTATGAGGAGAAGTCCTCGGTAAGCTTTTTACTGCCGTCGGCTTTTTTGAGAGTTAATACGACAACTTTCATAGCCGGAAGCTTGTATGATGTAAAGTTTTCCTTTTCTGTTTCATCAGCCGATACGGTTGTAAGG
>CAKSPN010000267.1 GCA_934481375.1 uncultured Clostridia bacterium | reverse complement strand
CTGCCGTCGTCTCTCATATCGAGAATAAGCTGCATATACGGTTTCATAAACGCATAATCATATGTATTCTCCGCCGGGTTGTATTCGGGGCGTCCGCCGCTGTAGGTTGTTGCCGGAGTTGAAATGTCAGAACCGAACCAGCCGTCCCACTTCTTTGGATAAATTATTCCGTACTGTTTCTTTGACGCGTCCGTAAGCTTCTTTGCGTCCTCACGCATTTCGGCAATGGTTGTCGGCGGCTTTGCTTCGCCTTTTTCATCAACTATGCCTGCCGCTTTGAACATATCTTTATTATATAAAAGTCCCTGTACGTTTCCGATTGTTACGGGCACGCAGTAAAGCTTTCCGTTATACAGGTCCTGCGTGTTCTTTAGTTTTCCGTCGTACTTCTTTTTCAAATTGTCAATGTCACTGCCGAATATGTCGTCATACGGCATTATGTAGCCTTTATCGGCAAGCGATGTAATATCTCCGCCGCCGAATATATCGGGCGCCGTTCCGCTCTGAAGCGCCAGTTCAAGATTTTGCGTAAGGCTGTCACCGCCCTGGAGCGTGTACTCGATTTCGATACCGTCCTTCTTGCCCTGCGTCTGATTGTAGTTGTCAATCAGTCCGCGTACCACGGTCTCCGCATGCGAGTCGCCGTTCCAGTATGTAACCTTGGTTACATCTCCGCTCGCCTCCTGCTTTTCACCGCAGCCGGCTAACATTCCCATTCCCATCGCCGCGCACAGCGCAAGCGCCGTAAGTTTAATTGTTTTTTTCATTTTTTTATTCCTCCTTAAAAAAATTTATTTATAATTTTAACAATTACCGTAACTTAGTGCGGACGCATTTTTGCATAATTTTCGTTAATTTGATTTTATTTTTTGTGTACTTTTATTCCGCACCCGATTTTTATATGTACACTTTGTACACTCAACCGATATATCTCTTATACTGTAATACTATATTGCCACATCTTTTGCTTTTTGGCAATGCGATTTTATATCATTATGCGATTTTAAATCATTTTTTTTTGAAATCCTCTATTTTTTCTTGATAAAAATAAAATTTTATGCTTGACAAGCAATTAAATACCCTTTTAACGGCATTTTTTCGTTTGTCATATTGCACACCATTTTTTATTTATCGTTGTCCTTTTTGTTCATTATATCATCATATAGGTATTAAGTAAATCAAAAAAGTTAATCTCTAAAGTATAAAAAATTAACATATATTCAAATTGGGAACATTTTCCGATTGACAATACGACGATTTATATATTATAATTACGGTAAGCGAGGTGATTTTCATGGCAACTTACGAATTCGGCAATCCGTTTGTAAACGATTTAATATATCCGTTCACTCTGGTAGACGTCGGCTTTTCGCATTGCGACAGCGAGTATTTCATAAACCGTGTTTGTGCGCCGTACTATGCTTTTGAATTTATAATAAGCGGAACTACATATTTTAAAATAAACGGCGAAATCCATGAGGCGCACCGCCATGACATTGCAATCCTCCCGAAAGGCGAACAGCACTACATATATGCAACAGACGAAGATCCGTCGGAAAAGGTATGGTTTGTGTGCGACGGACCGCTGATACCCAATATATTAACGGCATATAAATTCGGCGAGCTTGAAATTCTGCACACAACGGAGCTTATAGACGCTTTTTGCCGTATATACGACATTTCCATACAAAAAGACATTCCGAAAACGGAACTGTTTAATATCTGCGCCGAAATTTTTCTGGAGATAGTGCAAAAAACCTCCGAGGCGCAGCAGCGCTCCGATTTGCTTATGTCCGACATTGCGAACAGGATACGCTTTGAACTTGACGACAGTCCGTCGCTCAATATTAATCTTGACGATATAGTTGAACAATGCTTTTGCACAAAACAGTATGCAATAAATATTTTTAAAAAGAATTTCGGAGTAACTCCGTATCAATACATATTAAAAAAGCGCGTCCGGACAGCAAAACATCTGCTGCGCGACACACGCTTTTCAATAAATGAAATCGCAAAAAAACGTAGGGTTTGACAATAATCATTACTTTTCTTCATTTTTCAAAAAGGAAACCTCGATGACGCCGTCCGAATATCGGAATATGATATTCAAAAGCGCTAATGACGCAAGACAGCAATATAAAGATGCCGCTGCAAAATGAGTTCATTTTGCAGCGGCATCTTTTTACTC
>CAKSPN010000266.1 GCA_934481375.1 uncultured Clostridia bacterium | reverse complement strand
CCTCGATAATGTAAAAATGGGCAGACCCGACGCATCAAGAGCAGAGGTTATGGCGGCTCTTAAATCGGCGCAGTGTACGGATATTATAGAAAAATTCCCCGACGGTGCGGACACTGTTATCGGAAGCGATGGCGTATACCTCTCCGGCGGTGAACAGCAGAGAATTGCAATTGCACGTGCAATGCTTAAAAACGCCCCGATTATCATTCTTGACGAGGCAACGGCATTTGCCGACCCCGACAACGAAGTAAAGGTACAGGCGGCATTTTCCGAACTTTCCAAAGGCAAAACCGTTATAATGATTGCGCACAGGCTCTCCACCATACAAAATGCGGATTGCATTTATGTGATTGAAAACGGAAAAATCCGAGAACAGGGCACACGTGATGAGCTTATGAAAAACGAGGGTTTGTTTGCGAAAATGTGGAACGATTATTGTACTTCCGTCGAATGGAAGGTTGCAAAGGAGGACTGACAAAATGATAAAACTTATCCAAAGAGCAACGGCATCATCAAAAGACGGCGCTGTCGGACTGATAAAAGGCATTATGGCGTGCGCTTTTCAGAACATCGCATTTATGATACCGACGGGACTTTTATACTTTACGGCGGCTGATTTACTCGGCGGCGGCATACCGAAAGGCAAAGCCGTATTTTACATTATCGGCTGTATTATCTGCTTTGCGCTTATATTTATAACAACGTGGTTTCAGTACAACAACACATTCTTTACAACATATGAAGAAAGCGGAAAGCGCCGAATAAGCCTTGCCGAAAAGCTGCGCAAGCTGCCGCTTTCATTCTTCGGCAAAAAAGATCTTGCGGATCTTACAAGCACGATTATGGCGGACTGCGAAGTTCTTGAAAAGACCTGCTCGCACTATATCCCCGCATTGTTCGGCTCAATCATTTCAACGCTGATAATCGCCGCAGGACTGTTTGCATTTGACTCCGCTATGGCATTGAGTGCGCTTTGGGTCATTCCCGTATCGGTGCTTATTGTCATTTTAAGCTACAGAATGCAGGACAGGGTACAAAAAAAGAATATGGCGGCAAAAATGTCCTGTGCGGACGGTATTCAGGAATACATCGAGACAGTACGTGATCTTAAAGCAAACAATGCGGAACACGGTTATCTTGCAGGGCTGAAGAAAAAAATACAGGGCGTTGAAAAAAATGCCGTAAAGGCGGAATTGTCAACGGCGGTAATCGTTGTTTCCGCAGGAATGATATTAAAGCTCGGCATTGCGTCCGTTGCGCTTGTCGGCTCAATAAGGCTTGTGGGCGGAAAAATCGATGTTTTAACGCTGTTTATGTTCCTTTTGGTTGCGTCACGCCTTTATGACCCGATGCAGGCGGCGCTCCAGAACCTTGCGGTGATAATCGCCATGAGAACAAACGTTGCACGTATGAACGAAATTCTTGACTGCCCCGTTCAGCATAGCGGCAGCAAGCTTACGAACAACGGCTGTGACATTGTTTTCGACCATGTAGGCTTTGCGTACAACGACGGCGAAACAGTCCTTAAAGACGTATCCTTTACCGCAAAGCAAGGCGAGGTTACGGCGCTTGTCGGTCCGTCCGGCGGCGGAAAAACGACCGTGTCACGCTTAGCGGTAAGATTTTGGGATAACCAAAAAGGAAAAATCACGGTCGGCGGTATGGATATTTCGGACATCGACCCCGAAACGCTGATGAACCTTTATTCAATAGTATTCCAGGACGTAACCCTCTTTAACAACACCATCATGGAAAACATACGTCTTGGCAGAAAGGGCGCAACCGACGAGGAGGTACTGGCGGCGGCACATCTTGCAAACTGCGACGAGTTTGCGGAAAAACTGCCCGATAAATGGAACACAAGCATCGGCGAAAACGGCTGTGAACTGTCGGGCGGAGAACGGCAGCGAATTTCCATTGCAAGAGCGTTCTTAAAAGACGCTCCGATAATCCTGCTTGACGAAGCGACCGCCAGCCTTGACGTAGAAAACGAAACAGCCATACAAACGGCGCTTTCAAGGCTGATTAAAAATAAAACCGTGCTTGTAATCGCTCACAGAATGAGAACAGTTGCCGGCGCTGATAAAATCGTCGTTTTGGAAAACGGCATATCGGCGGAGCAAGGCTCTCCGAGCGAGCTTATGAATAAAAACGGAATATTCAGAAGAATGTCCGAACTGCAGATGCAGGGTCAGAAC
>CAKSPN010000265.1 GCA_934481375.1 uncultured Clostridia bacterium | reverse complement strand
CTGACGCACCTGTCGTCAGAAATGATTTAAACTTGAGGTTAGCACCTCAAACTCCCAATAACAAAGCAGACAAACCTCAAACGGTTTGTCTGCACTCTGAATTGTCGATTTTTTCGGCACTTTCCATGCGTAAAATTTAATCTGAAAGCTTTGTAAATACGGCAGCCGCCTGCGCTCTTGTTATGTTGTCTTTCGGAGCGAAAACGTTTTCGTATCCCGACATAATTCCCTTGTCGGACGCCCAGTTTACCGCTTCACGGGCATAATCGGAAATATCTGCGCTGTCGGTATATTCCGCTGTTTTTGCTATGGTTGTATCGTATCCCTTGAATTTTGCATAGCGGTATAAAATCAGCGCCGCCTGTTCGCGTGTGATAAATGCGTCGGGCTGAAATTCCGTATCGGCCACACCTGAAACAATTCCGTTTTCGCAAGCCCATGCCACGGCTTTTTCATACCATATACCGCTTGGGACGTCGTTAAACTTTGCTTCGGCGGCGGACGGCTCTTTTTCCATGCGGTGCATCAGAGTAACGAACATAGCGCGTGTCATTTTTTCGTTCGGTTCAAATTCCGATGCCGAAACGCCGTTCATAATACCGCTCGTTACAGCGCTTTTTACCGACAGATAGAACCAATCCTTTTCAAATACGTCCTTAAACGGATTTTCCCAATCCGCCGGCTTGTCGGTCTGACGGGGCTTTGCCGTCCATTTTGCGTACAGAGTGAACGATTTTGTAATCTTTTGTTTAAAATCATATTCTTTCGTGCAATCGCTGTCCGTGTACCAGCCGCCGAAAACGTATCCGTCCTTAATCGGAGCGACGGGCTCGGATATAGTTGAATTTCTGTATACCGACTTTTTTGCAACGGTACTTCCGCCGTTTGTATCAAATGTTACGGTGTAGCATGTCACACTGCCGCCACCGCCGCTGCTCGGAGCAGAGGTGGGCGAGGGTGATACCGATGGCGAGGGTGACGGCTCATCACTCGGTGCAGGTGATACCGACGGTGAAGGTGAGGGTTCGTCGCTTGGTGCAGGCGATACCGACGGTGAGGGTGACGGCTCATCACTCGGTGCAGGTGATACCGACGGTGACGGCGACGGCTCGTCGCTCGGTGCAGGCGATACTGACGGTGACGGCGACGGTGACGAAGTGCCCTCGTAATGGATTGTCACCCGTGACAGTCTGTAGTTGTCGTCATCAATCACGATATTTTGCCAGTCGCTTTCACTTCCGTTATAGTATATATCCGTCAGAGAACTGTCACTGTCAAATACTCTGGCATTTATGTATTTAATGCTTGACGGCAGTTTTACGGAAGTAATACGGCTGCAATTGTATAATGCTTCTTCGCCGAGCCCCACAGCGCCTTCCCGAACCTCAAATCTGCCCGATACAGTGCTTTTTACATATAAAAGCCAGTTGTCATGATAAAAAGCGGTATCGTCGCTGTTAAATGTATCCAAGATATAAGTATCATCAAAAGCCCATACTCCGATATAGGTTACACTCTCGGGGATACGGATATTCTCCAACAGTTTACAGTTTCTGAATGCATACATTCCTATGTATTCAAGACCGTTCGGCAAATCGGCGTTTGTTAGCTGTTCGCAGTAGTTGAATGCCCAGCTGTCAATTTTTCTGAGTGAGGGCGAAAGGTTTACCGCTGTAACATTTGTGATTTCAAAAGCGCTGTTGCCGATAACCTCTACATTCGGCAAATTTACGGTTTTGAGTTTTTTATTGTAGTTGAATGAATATTCGCCGATATTTTTTAATGTTGAGGGCGCAGTAAATTCCGTATCGTTTTTTGAGGACGGATATGAAATTAAATTAATCTTATTTTTATCGTACAATACTCCGTCTAAGGACGAATAAGCGGGATTATCAGCGTCTACGGAAATACTTTCGAGATCATCTCCCGTAAATGAGGAACGGTTGAGCGAAATAATACTCTTGGGTATTGTAATGCTCTTCAAATTATAATGCCGACTGAAAACGCCGTCGGCAATATGGGTAACGCTGCCGTCAACATTTATTACATAATTTTCGCCTAAATCATATTTTGCGTCTACAATCCATTTGCCCGAAATAAGAAGTCCGTTTTCATCATATTCCGATATATTTTGGTGCTCGGAAAAAGCGTATTTTGCAATGGCGGTAACGTTATCCGGTATATTAAAGCCTGCAATGGATTTGTTTTGCGGGAATTTTATAAGCGTGGTTTTGTCCTTAGTGTAAAGC
>CAKSPN010000264.1 GCA_934481375.1 uncultured Clostridia bacterium | reverse complement strand
ATATCACCGCTGTACAGCTGTGTTTTTTTGCCGTTTTGGACTACATACACCTTTACCGTTCCCGTTGCCGCCGATGATGTTTCATCAGTAGAAACATTTTTTATTCTGAAAGAGAATTTTTCATTTCCGTAAAGATTTTTTGCACTTCTGCCGAGTCTTGTATACTTTCCCGTATTGGACGTGTCGGAAACCGTAACAAGCTTTGTATATGTAAGGTCATATTCCGCCGAATTAATTATAACGTTCGGCACGCCGTCACCCTTTGCAACAAGCTTGAATTTCACCTTTTCGCCCTCGGATTTTACGGTACAGCTTTTCGGAGGTGCGCTTTTGGAGGATACAAGCTTTGAAAAGCCGCCCCATTCTCCGTCCGATTGATATGATACGTAAACATCGTATGTATTGTAATATCCGCCTATATTGTCAAGTCCCGTATAGTTCAATTTAACCGTTGCCGACGCACCCGAAAACTGTCCCACCTCTGCACTCATTGCGGCAGACGAAGCATCAAAAGGAAATTCGGCGGCGGTAAAACCGATTGAACACGTATTATTGTAATAATACGCCTCCGCTGTCGATTTGTTTTGGTTTACCGTTACGGAAAGCGTGTATTCGCCCTGCGGCAAGCTCATATTCGGTATTGTAATGCTCGGTATTATACCGCTGTACGGAGCAATTGACGTATTGAACGATATTGGCTGCGAAAGCACGTTTTCACCCGTATTTTTGTCCGCAATCTCAATAAAACAATCCATCGCACCGCTGAAAGACGCGTCGGAATAATTCGTTATCGTAAATGAAAACGTAACATCGTCGTTTGTGCTTATTATATCGGATTTCGCATCAACCTGAGCGTCGTTTGAAACACTCAGTTTATCTATGTAAAATTCCGCATTGTTTATTGTATCGAGCGTTGCCGAGCTGTCCTCTTCCGCCACGGCTGTGTCACTGTACGCTTCCAACAGCGCACAGCTTGCCAGAACACCGCCGTAACCGTCAAACGACCACGAGTCATAGCCGAATTTTGTAAACGGCGTCATATTAAGCACCGCAAGCTTATTTGGCGCAACACGCCTGTCCGCATTATTAATTCTGTCGCTGTCGGAGTCGGAAACGATTATTGCCTTAAAGTAATTTGCGTCCGTTTCGGCATAATCGTTATCGCAGATATATCCCCACATGGTTATTGCGTGACCGCCGTTTCTCGTTCCCGAGTCGGTGAGCCAAGACAGCGAAACGCCGACACCGCCGCCATTTTCGATTGTGTCTTTAACAACAGTCATATTTTTATGATTGGGAGATATGTCCAAATCGGTCACTAAGTCTTTCCAGAAGTAATTCTTGAAATATCCGCCGCAGTTTCCATAGTCTTTGACTTTCGAAAATCCGCTCCACGTCTGCGGTCTGTATGAGCCGTTGAAGAACCACTGCAAGCCGTAATGCACGGTTGAACCCAAATCCGAAAAATTATCGTTATACAAATCGAAAATATCGTCCTCACTGCCGAATGACGCACGCTCGCCCCAGCCCGTATACCAAAGCATATTGCACGCCGTTGCCGCCCAGCAGAGCAGATCGTCGCCGTGTCCTTTGATATTCGTTTTTTCCGTGTCTATAAAATCGAGAGATTCCATTGAAAACGCCGAATTTTCAAGCCGTGCGTTTATAAGCTGTGTCTGCACCTCGCTTACATTCGAGCCGGTAAGACCCGTTAAAAACGCCGTGGTATTGTCGGTTTCGGAAAGAGTAAATTTGACGGCGTAATAACCGTTTAAAATCGAATTTCCCGACACGCTCCGCTCCATCGGCAGAACAATATTTCTGATTGTTACATTTATAAATTCTTCGTCATTTTCATAAATCGCATATGACGAAACCGCTCCGATTTTTTCAACCGACTCGGTATTTACAATTCCCTCCGTCCTGTAAGTTCCGCCGTCAATATCGGTAATAACCGTATAAAATCCGTCCGCATTTGTTGTTTCGATTTCCGAAAAATCGTATGCCTGCGCAGTCAGCGCAACAAGCAAAAGCATTATAAAAGCCGCAAGTGCCGTAACAGTTTTTTTCATTTTTTCTCTCCTTTTACGTTTCCGATAACTATATAAAATATTGTATCATATATTGCTAAATTTTTCAATTAAAAAATCACCGCCAAAGCGGTGATTTGAGCCTGTCGACAAAATATTGTCGACAGGCGAAAAAAGTGACATATCACTTTTTTTCAAAACTACGGTATGAAAAAATCGAAAGTTCCATTG
>CAKSPN010000263.1 GCA_934481375.1 uncultured Clostridia bacterium | reverse complement strand
CATCTGAACATCATGATGTACCTCGGCAAATCCCGAAACAGCCTCGCCTCCGACACGCATAGTCGGCGAGTTGGATTTTTTATATTCCGGGTGCTGTTCTTCAAGCTGTTCAAGCTCTCTTAAAAGAGCGTCAAATTCAAAATCCGATATTTCGGGCGCGTCATCAACATAATATTTATGATTGTGATAGTTGAGCAAATCCGTAAGCTCATCAATACGTTTTTCTATATCCATTTTCTACTCCTGCATTAAAAGAGGGACTGTAAAATTAATTTTACAGTCCTCAAAAATTGTTTTATGAAAGAAGTATTATTACTTCCATAACAATCGATATAAGCGTAAGTATGCTTACGATTGTAACGCCCCAAACACATTTCTTTTTAAGGCTTAAAAATCCGCTTTCAAGTTCTTCGAGAGAATTTTTGGAATTAAGCTGTGCATTTTTCAAATCAAAAATGCTGTCGTTAAGCTTTGTAATTCCCGAAACAGCCTTTCGTATTTCCTCTACGCCGCCGTAAACCGAGTCGGTTTTGTGCTTTATATCCTCTGCCGAACGTGCAAAATCTCGGCTGTTTATGTCTATATTATCAAGCTTTTCGCTTAATTTTTTTGCCTCAGCCAGGATTTCCTCCGCTTTGTCGGCGGTAAGTTTCAGACTGTCATATACCGCATCGGGAGTGTTGTCGCTTTCTTCTTCCGTATCTTCATCAAATACGATTTCTTCCTCGGGTATTTCCTCGTCCGTCTCGTACATTTCACGGCTCTTTTTGAAATCGTCAATCTTGTTTATTGCTTCAGCCGTTATCTTTTTGGAAACGTCTTTGATTTCTCCCGCCGTTTTTCTGAATTTTTCAATTACGCCCTGTAAATTAATTTTTTTAGTATCTCCCAAATCAGATTCCTCCACCGGTTCGCCTTCGTTAAGCTTTCCGTCCACGCTCTTTAAAAATTCCGCATACTCCTCGTCCGTTCCCGAATAGGAATATTCGCCGTTATCATATGATTTAATATTCATAGTCTTTTCTCCCCAAAATCAATCGTCATTTTCATCGGGTTTAACCGGTTTTATTGTAATAACTTCTTCGGGTTCTTCCTCGTCTGCGTAATCAGTGCCGCTTGTCGGAGCACCGCATTTTGAACAGAAAGCGCTTTCCTTTTTGTTATACGTTCCGCAATTCGGGCATTTTGTACTGCCCTCCATCTCCTCGGCACGCTTTCTCAAAATCATAAGTTCCTCCGTGTGCCTGTCGATTTTCTCACAAAAACTGCGTATGTCGTCTTCGACATAATCGCCCTTGGTGTAGTTATCGTAAATCACCTTGCCGATTTCGGTATACACTTCTTTTATTTTAGATTCTTCCTCACCGATAGCAAATTTGATTTTTGTAAGATTCATAAAACTGCTCGTTTTATCAACCACGTGCTTGCCTATCTTAACCGCACCGTCTTTTGCTTTTTCCGCTCCGCTTTTTATAGTATCAAAAATGTCACTCATCGCTGTTACCGCCCTTCCTCACTTTTTATTATAAACATTATAACACACCTTATTATATTTTTCCATATAAATCAAGAAAATTATTCAATTTTTTTTAGCTTGGCGAATGCCGCCATAAGCTGTTTTTGCCCTATCGTGTCAAATTGTATGTTAAGTATGGCGTCTTTGCCGAACTGCTTGGCACTGATTACCGTTCCTCTGCCGAATTTTCTGTGTTCCACTATATCCCCTGCCTTAAAGTTGACATCGCCCGTTGCGGCGGAGGTTTTCTTGTACGGCTCGAAAGAATACGGCTTTGTTTCGCTCTTGTTTATAAAAGCCGCCGCCTTTGTGAGTACGCCCGAAACATCCTCAATATACTCGGACGGTATTTCTCTGTAAAATCTCGAGTCTCTTGACGGCGCTCTTTTTCCGTAAAACATACGGCTTTGGGTTTTGGTTATGTATAACTTTTCCTTTGCACGTGTCATTGCAACGTAGCACAAACGTCTTTCCTCATCTATTTCCTCTTGTCCCGATTCGATGGAACGCATACCGGGGAAAATTCCGTCCTCCATTCCGGCAATGAACACTCTCGGAAATTCAAGTCCCTTTGAAGAATGTATAGTCATAAGCACCGCTGCATCCTGATCCTCGTCATATGCGTCAATATCCGCAACGAGCGTTACACTTTCGAGAAATTCGCTTAATTTTCCGCTGTAGTCATCATTTTATTGATGTTCATAGCTGGCCACACTATCGGTTCAGTTTCAGGTTGCGCTGTTAAA
>CAKSPN010000262.1 GCA_934481375.1 uncultured Clostridia bacterium | reverse complement strand
GTATATACGTTTTCGCTCTTTTCGCCCGAAACCGCCGTTCTTGCTTCGTCAAGGAGCGTGACCTCTGCATTTTCGGGGTAAACCGTAACCGTCAGGTTATGCTCTGCCGCCTCGTCGAGTGCGGGATACCATGCGGTAACGGGATAATCGCCGTTGTCGGTGAATGCACTGCCGAGTAATGCGGCTGTGATTTCGCCCGTTTCCTTGCCCTCGGCATTGCCTACTGTAGGTGTGGCTGACGGGAATACCTCAAACGGGGTGTATGATGATGAGGATTTGTTTTTTGTGCTGTCATAATAGCAGTTCTGCGCTGTGACCGTGGGGTATGAATATTTTCCGGTTATATATGCAAAACCGTATTTTTTTGATCCTGTTAAAGTACCGCCGTAGAAACAGTTTGTAAAATTGACTGTAGAAGACGGACCGAGAACGTTTCCGATCATACCGCCGCCTGCGCCGTAGTATGAGCTTGCTGCGGATACATTGCCGACAACCGCCGAATTTTTAATATCGGCAGATGAATATCCGACAACACCTATAAGACCGCCTCTGTAGCCGTAACAGGAAACGTCTGCCGTGCTGTAGCAGTTCTCAATTGTAACAGCGGTGTTGTTGGCATATCCCAAAAATGCGCCGCAGCCCTGGTTTGCGTTCTTTGTTGTAAATGTCACGTTTGCATTATCGCCGATAATTGCGCAGTTTATAAAGTTTGCCTCGCCCCCGTCGGCATACCCTGCGATAACTGCGGCGGATACGTATGAACCGCCGTAGCTCTTATTATAATTAAGCGATACGTTCGGGTTTTCAAAAACAGTGTCACGCACCGTACCGTTAAGCGTTGAAATCAACGCCGTGTGCGTTGTATCGTCTGTTGTGTTTTCGCTGATTGAAAGGTTTGAAATAGTGTAGCCGTTTCCGTCAAAATCACCGTTAAGGCTTGCAATAGGCGACATTTCGGTGTCAGCCATATCAATGTCGCATAAAAGCTCGATTGCGCCCGTTATGTCCCGATCCGCAAGAGCCGCAAGCTCGGCGGCGGTTCTGATTTCGATGTCCGTGCTTTCGGCAGCTGCAAATACAAAGTTTGTAAATACAGAAACCAGCATTGCGGCAGATAATACCGCAGATAAAAGTTTTTTCTTCATGTAGTTCTCTCCTTATGTTTATTATACAGCCGATTGCAAAATAATGTCGGGTCGATGAGGACATGTTTTACAATCAACCGATTACCTATATATAAAAGCCGAAAAAACGGCTGTAACCTTTTAAGTTACAGCCGTTTTTTTGCAACACAACAAAGACGGAAGTATTCCTCCGTCATTTTGAAAACACACGCCGTAAGTCCGCAGCGGTCTTTTCAGCGCTTTAAGTATGTCTCCCGGCTTGTACGTCATAACCCTGTTTTGTCTTCCCGAAAAAATCAGTGACTGCCCTTGCGGGCATAAAACAGCGCTCGGTACTTACGGTGGCGGCACCGCATATGATTTGCACACATTTCCATCTTAGCCGGCGAAAAAAATATCCGCCGGAGCTTAAAGCACTTCATAATCATTATGATTATACCATAGCCGCAAGTAATTTTCAATAGTTCAGATTGTCATTTTGCACCTTTTAATTCAATTGATTTTTGTGGATTTTATGTGTGGCTTATCGCCGTTAAGGCGTATTGAAACAAAAAATATCGGGAATAATTGTAAATGAATATTTCGGAAAGGAATGAAAATAAATGAAAATATTAAAGAATAGCCTTATAATTTCATCATACTTATTATTGACGGCGGTATTTTTTGCCAGCGGATACGCAATCGGAAACACGCAAGGGAAAAATGCGGCGCCCGTGACCAACGATACGGATACCGTAAGCGCCGTTTCGCAGGGGAGAATATATTTCCTTGCGCTTGAGGACGGAACTCTCAATCTGTATCGCATAAGCGGCGGCGAAAGAGAGGTTATGGAAAGCGAAAAAATAGCGGAGGACATATATCCGTCCTCTGATATAAAAGAGTTGAAAAACGGCATAACATTCGATAATTTACCCGACGCACAGCTTGTATTCGAGGATTTTGTATCGTAAATATGAACATTTTGTTAAAATGTGCATTTACAGGAAAACAGAGAATACGGGAGAAAATAAGAGATATTTAAAGAAAAGCCTGTAAAATATCAAAAAAACGGCGGTTGATTATTGATACAAAACAGTCCATAATACACTTATCAGCACTCGATGAGTGAGAGTGCTAACAATCAAAGTGAATTATTTAAGGAGGCTTATATATG
>CAKSPN010000261.1 GCA_934481375.1 uncultured Clostridia bacterium | reverse complement strand
GGCATACGTGATAAAGCCATGCTCGAATTGCTTTATGCGACGGGCATACGTGTATCGGAGCTGATAAATCTTAATGTGAATGATGTAAATCTGCAAATGAGTTTTATCAGGTGCAGTACAGGGCGCAGGGAACGCATTGTGCCTATGGGAAATAAGGCGTATGAGGCGCTGACGGCGTATATGGCAAATGTGCGCAATGTTATGATAAAGTCGCCCGAGGAGGAAGCACTGTTTGTGAATTGCAGCGGAGTAAGGCTGTCAAGACAGGGTTTCTGGAAGATAATCAAACATTACCAGAGCAGTGCGGGGATTGAAAAGGATATAACTCCGCACACGTTAAGACATTCGTTTGCGGCGCATTTGCTGGAAAACGGCGCCGATCTGCGTGCCATACAAGCAATGATGGGTCATGCGGATATATCGTCAACACAGGTGTATTCAAACCTTATGAACAGCCATATAAAAGACGTGTATGAAAAAGCGCACCCCAGAGCATAATCGGGAATGTTAAAAAATAAACCGAACCCACGGCGTATTTATATACGCCGTCGGGTTCGGTTTTTTTATCATTTGCGGACACGTACACTGCAACCCCTACAGTTTTGCGAAACCATACGCCGTAGAGCAGGGGCTTGCTCCTGCCGAAAACATGTTGTTTGTATGCGTTGGTCTTTGCGGTGCGATGTGGGCATCGCCCCCTACGTGTACTTGTTTGCATTTGCGCAAAAATATGCCGTTTGTGTGGTTGTTTTGGGCATTTGCCCACGTATTTATTTGCATACGGTACAGGTGTCTATGCCGTAATATTTCATATTTTCGATAACCGCTTCGTCAATCCGTTCGCCGCATACGGCAATCGGTATTGCAGGCGGACAGCTTATCGCCGACGCCGCACATATCCTCCCCATACATTCACGGACGGGTAAAACCTCGCTGTCCGAAAAAACCGCAAGCCTCGGCGGTACAGCCGCCTCGGGTACGGGCAATTGCGGAGGAAGTGCCTTTATCGGCTCACGCTTTGGTATGCTCAAAAGCACTCCGCAAAGCTTGTCAAGATCCTTTTGACTGTTTTGCGGCGTGAGCATAAACACAACAAAATCCAAATCGTAAAATTCCGTATATATATTGTTTTCTTTTAAAATTTCCGCAATCTGTATTCCGCTGAAACCGAAGTTTTTCGGTTTCAGCGTTATTTTCAGCGGTTCATTGCCGATTGTTTCAATGCCGTGCCTTTCCGTTTCGGAACGCAGACGGTTTACTTTCGGTATAAATTCATCGAGCGCAGAACGGAAGTCTTTCATATAGTCGTTTGCCGCATCAAGCGACTGCAATATCAGATATGACGGACTGCTCGAGCCAAACAGCGACATAGCCGTTTTTGCCTTTTCAGCAAACATTTTCGGAGCGGTTTTTGCAATATGCAGATACGCTCCGCCCGTAAGGACGGGGAGCGTTTTGTGTGCCGAATCACAGCACATATCCGCACCGAGGTCGATAGGGTGGAGCGATGTGCTTAAAAATTTAAGATACGCTCCGTGGGCATTGTCGGTCAAAAGCAGTACGCCGTGTTTGTGACAAACCTCCGCAATGCTTTTTATGTCCGCAATATTTCCGAGATAGTCGGGACTTGTGATGTATACGGCTGTCGGATTTTTCTTTAAAATTACATCTTCAATTTCAGATACCGAAACATCACAGCAGTGGTACGAGCCGCTTTTCGGGAATATCCAATCAATGTCCGCTCCGAGCAGTGCGGCGGCGTTTAAAAACGCCTTGTGCGCATTTCTCCCTGCGGCGATAAGCGGTTTTTTGCCGACCGATTTTGCATAAAGTACCGTCAGATACAGCATAGCCTGAATACACAGCGTCGAGCCTGCGGTTGAATAAAATGTGTGCGAATTGAATATTTCGCTTGCATATGCTTCGCTTTCGGCAATTATACCGCTCGGAGCAAACAGCTCGTCCGCTCCGTCGGTTTCCGTTATGTCAAACGGCTCACAGCCGAGAATTTCTTTCCCCTTGTGTCCCGGCATATGCAGTCTTACGGGGTGATTTTGCGCATATTTTTTGACAAAATCGCATATCGGGGCGCTCATTGCATATTCTCCGTTTCACGTACCGCCGCAACGGCTATCGCACATTCCATACGCTTTTTGAAAAGCTCACAGCCGTATTTGTATACCCCTTTAACGGATCCTGTCGCATGGTAAGCGTTTGCCGCACAGCCGCCCGAGCAGTAAAGCTTTGCCCAGCAGTCACGGCATTCACTGCGTGCGTATAC
>CAKSPN010000260.1 GCA_934481375.1 uncultured Clostridia bacterium | reverse complement strand
CTGGCGTACCTTTTTATCGTTCAGGTTAGAGCCGAGGGTGCCGTCCTTTGCTACGGATACCAGCTGACCGCCGTTGCTTCCTACCATACCGTAAACGCCGAGGAGTCTGTCAAGACCCATGCCCCATTTATCGGGGTATTTTGCCTTAACCTTTTTGGCAATATCGGTCATGGCATCCCACGTCCACTTTTTTGAATCCATGAGCTTTTCAATATCGGCAAACTGCGAGGTGAGCTTCTTGTTGTAAACCACCTGGCACATAAGCTTGCCCTCTTCAACACCGATAGCATACTGCTTATTATTGTAGTTGCAAAGCTGAACGCTGAAATTGAAATAAACGTCGGACGTCATATCAATTCCCGTCTTTTTCATAGCATCGTCCCATGAGGCGATAAAGCCCTGACGGGCATAGTTTGCTACCCAGTCGCCGTTTACCTGATAAAGCTGACCCGAAGGCTTAACACCTGCCAGAACCTCCTGGTCGAGCGTGGCGCTCCACTTCTTTTCCACAATGTCGAAGTCATACTTCTTTTCAAGCTCGGCAACGCGCTTGTTCCAGTTATCGTGCGCGGTATTGTTGCCGCTGGTATAGGGATCCCACTGTCTCATAATGGTTATGGTTTTACCCTTGAGATTTTTGGGGTCATACTTTCCGCTTGCGGTTGTACTGCCGCTTGAAGCGTTTGAAGACGGGCGGCGGGTTGTGGTGCCCGAACCCGACTGCGTACCTGACGCGGAACTGTCCGTTTCGCTGTTCTGATCGTTTTGGGCGCAAACGCAATCGCCGTATTCATAGCAGAAGCAGCAGCGGTTCTTATCGGGGCAGAGGGTGCATTTGGCGGGATCACCGTACTCCTGATTATCCGCAGAGGCAGGCTCGGAAGAATCCGTTTTTCCTTTGGTACAGCCGAGCGGCGTAATCATTAAGGCTACGCACACCAAAGCGCACAAGAGGGTTTTCCACCTGATTTGTTTCATTTTAACAACTCCTTTTTCAATAATAGCAGCCTCGGAAAAATGCCGAAATGTGCCCAAAATAAAGGAAACCCGAGGCAATAAAATTCCTTTATTTCGGGAAAATATAGAGACAGTCGGCCGAACTCCGCATATTCCGCAGGTTAATCTGCGAAATTCGGTCGGTTGTTATCTATCGTAATTAATTCTTCCGCGCCGCAGCCTTGGCAATTTCGTTTGCTATGCGCAGGCGGAGTTTAGGCAGAAAATCGGAATTTTGAGGATAGCTTGTAAATGTAATTTCCATTCCCGCCTCTTCCTCAATAATCCTTATTGCTTCTTCCCTGCCGACATATTTTTCAAGCAGCCTGCATGCGGCAAGATCCTGAAGACCCTCGTAAAACACTAAAGCACGGGGAGAAAGCAGAGCGCCGTCGGCGCCCGGGTAAACGCTGAAATTGCCGCCCGACGCCATGGTTTTTCCCGCCGACGTGGTGAGATAGGGATTTATTTTATGAAACGAAAGACTGGTATTGTAGAAATTGAAGCCCCAGTGCAAAAAGCCCTTAACGTTCATAAGGTAAAGCTGAGTGCCGAGAATTCTGTTTCTTAAATTCGGCATAGTTATATATCTGTTAGCATGGTAATTGGCGCTTGAACAACAATAATACGTCCAGTATTCAATATTATGTTCCTCGAAAGGCTTTGTATAATCTATATGAACAACCGGAATATCGACCGTCCCTTTAAGGTAAAAATCCACCGTACTCAAAGCGTCGATCGTTCTCGAAGAGCCCAGATGCTTTTTCATTACTCTGTATAATTTCATATACATGTCAAGATGACTTTCATGCGGCTCGTCGGAAAGATGGAAATAACATTTGTCCTTTATTCCCTTTTCTTCAATATGGTTTAAAAGCGCAGGGAGAAAAGCATCAATGAATTGAATGTATTCATCCGATACGGATTTTGTTTCCCAGCCGAAAATCCTCTTATATCGGCCATTTACGTAAGCCATAATTTTGGGCGCAAATTCTGCTCCCCACTGCGAAAACAAATGAGAAAACTCTATGTATTTTATACCGAGAGAAAAAGCTCTTTGTATGAAGTCGTCAAGTCTTGAAAAATCAAATGAATATTTGCCGTTTTCAAGATAAACATCCACAAGTTGCACGGTGGGTCTTTCTCCGCCCACATAAGTGTCAAGTGCAGGCGTAAACAGCGGCGTAAGCAACATAGTCATACCATGCTCTACCGCGCTTTTTATATACCTTTCCGTTATTTTATAAAATCTTTTGGAAAACACTTTTGCATGGTGCAAATCGGCAATGCAATCATAATG
>CAKSPN010000259.1 GCA_934481375.1 uncultured Clostridia bacterium | reverse complement strand
ATTATAATTGTTTCCGCTGTTGCGGCTCCTGTTGCCAAAACACAGGCAGTGCGCAGGATATGGTTTTTTGTTATGACTTCGGGCGTGTTTTTGAAAATAGCGGTTATGGAGATTTCGAGAATTTTTATGCATATATAGAATGGGGGAAACGGTATGGAAATTCAAAAAATTGACGGGGAGTTTTCGGTATGCAAGGTGGAGAATTATGCGCTTGCAAATCTTGACGCACAATACTGCTTTATAGGAAAAACAGATGAAGAAAATTCGCTTGTGTGCCTGACCTCCGATGTGCCGTCCGACACAACCGAAAGAGAGGACGGCTGGAGGGCGTTTCGGATATGCGGTGTTCTGGATTTTTCTCTTGTCGGCATATTGGCGAAAATATCCGCAATTTTGGCGGAAAATGAAATCGGAATTTTTGCGGTTTCGACCTTTAATACGGATTATATACTTACCAAAAAAGAAAATTACAATAAGGCATTGGAGGTGCTGGAGCGTGGCGGATATAAAATCGTCTGACAGCAAATATCAACCGTTGTGGATATGGATAAAAGAAAACGGTGCAAAAAATATTACGCTGACATATGAGGAGATAGAAAAAATTGCAGGCGTACCGCTTGACCACTCCTTTCTGAGATATAAAAAGGAATTGACGGAATACGGTTACGAGGTTAAAAAAATCTCGATGAAATCACGCACCGTGGAGGTTTGCAAGTATGGTTAAAGAAATAAACCCATGCGATACAAAGCGTGCTGAAGCTTTTTCATTGTGGATTAAGGCGCCAAACCCGATGGTTACGGTGTTTAAGACGCTTGATGTGACAAAGCTTTTAAAATTCAGCCACAAAAACAAGCTTAAATTCAATATGCTTATGTGCTACTGTATCGGTAAAGCGGCAAGCAGTACGGAGGAGTTTTTTCTGCTCCCCGTGGGCGATAAGCTTATGCAGTATGACAGCCTTGCGGTTAATACGATCGTGAAAAACAAAACGGGCGAAGTCAGCTCGTGCGATATAAAGTTTTGCGGGGATTTGGAGCAGTTTAATAAAGATTATTTGTTTTTGACGGAAAAGGTCAAAAACACCTGCCGAAATAATGATATAACGGACAGTATGGTAATAGGCACGTCTGCCTTAAGCAGTTATGACATTGACGGCGTGGCGGGAATGTACAGCGGAATTTACAATAATCCGTTTGTCTTTTGGGGCAGATATAACAAGAAGTTTTTCAAGACAACGCTTAAAATTTCTTTTCAGTTTCACCATACGCAAATGGACGGCGCTCATGCAAGCAGATTTTTAGAGCTTCTGCAAACTAACATAAATGAATTGGGGAGTTAGAAATGAATTATAAAATTATAGATAAGGAAAAATATTATCGGAAAGGTGTATTTCGGCACTTTTCGGAGGATTGCAAATGCTCCACGTCGATTACTTCACGTATTGATGTGACGGCACTTAAAGAATATTCGAAAAATACGGGAACAAAATTTTACATCAACTTTTTATATCTGTTGGCAAAGGTTTTAAACTCACGTGATGACTACAGAATGGGATATTTATGGCAGACCGATACTCTCATCTGCTATGATAAAATCAATCCCACGCAGTATATATTTCACGATGATACTGAAACCTGCACGCCCGTTTACACGGAATACTTTGAGGATTATAAAAAGTTTTATGAAAATTGTGCCAGGGACATTGAAAAAGCAAAGCAGACACGTGAATATGGACTTGATATGGCAAACCATCCGAATTGGTTTGATGCGTCGTATATTTCGTGGCTGAGTTATGACTCGTTAAATATTGAGCTTCCGGACGGACATCTCTTTTTTGCACCGATTATAAACTGGGGCAAATACCGTGAAGAAAACGGAAAGTTTGTTATGCCCGTGACGGTACGGCTTAATCATGCCATAGCCGACGGCTATCTGATCGCAAAAGTGTTTAAGCTTTTGGAAGAAGAAATTTCAGACTTTGTAAACGGCTGATAGTTAATACAAATGCGCTCTGAAGAATTTTGGAGCGCATTTGTGATTTTTTATAAAAAAATCTGCAAGTACAATCAGTACTTGCAGATTGGTGGGAGAGGGTGGATTCGAACCACCGAAGCTGAAAGCAGCAGATTTACAGTCTGTCCCCTTTGGCCACTCGGGAACTCTCCCATATTCAGGGGACAAGCAAATGCTTGTCCCGTGGAGCTGGTAATAGGACTCGAACCTACAACCTGCTGATTACAAATCAGCTGCTCTACCAATTGAGCTATACCAGCAAATTTATGTGGTGGGAGTTACAG
>CAKSPN010000258.1 GCA_934481375.1 uncultured Clostridia bacterium | reverse complement strand
TCCTGCTTCAGACCTTTGCCGCTTTTAAATACGTCCTTTGTTTTTTTCTTACTTAACTGCATTTATTATTCCCCTTTGCGGTGTGGTGTGAGGAGAAATATTATTCCTCCTTTTCGGCTTAAAGCTTATTTGTTCTTTGATCTTTCCTTTAACTCGGGCGCCCAATCGGGTTCTGCTTTTTCGTTTGTATCGTAATCCGTGTGAGACTCCGCATATATCTGACGTGCTTTGTTTACATTATCCGTACCCTGTTTTACAGCGTCGTCAATTGTCATATTACCTGCCCATACTTCTTCGAGGAACAGTGCGTCAAGACTTCTTAAGCCTGCCATATCCGTTTTCGGACCCCAGTTTGCTTCTTTTACGTCCTTTGAGATTTCCATAAAGTCCTCCCAGCCCTTTTTCGGGTTGTCAAGCTGTACGCCCTCTGTTGCTTCGCTGTTTAACGGGAGCATTACGCCGCCTTTATACATTGCCGCAAAGTATTCGTCCGAAAGCAATAATTCCATTACCTTCTTTAATTTTTCCTTCGGCACTGTTGACGCTGCGTTTACAAACTGCGAACGTCCGTATGTTCCCGAAAGCTTATAGTCATGCTCTGCGTCAACTATAGGAATAGGAGCAGCGCCCCAATCGCATTTTGCCGGGAACTGGTCGTTCAATACGCCTACGTCAAACGAGAAGCCGTACTTCATACCGATATTACCCTCCGCAAACAATGCTCTTGCGGTATCGTTATCAAGGCTGTCCGCTCCGGGATATACGCTGCCGTCGTCTCTCATATCGAGAATAACCTGCATATACGGCTTTATAAATTCATAATCAAATACGTTTTCTTTGGGGTTATATCCTGTGCGTCCCGCATAAGTAAATGACGGGGACTGTACGTCCGAGCCGTACCAGCCTGTCCATTTCTTCGGGTAAATTATTCCGTACTGTTTCTTTGACGCGTCCGTAAGCTTCTTTGCGTCCTCACGCATTTCCTCAAGAGTTGTGGGAGGCTTCGCCTCGCCTTTTTCGTCTACAATTCCTGCCGCCTTGAACATATCCTTATTATAGATAACGCCCATTACGTCACCAACAGATGTAGGCACTTGATAAAGCTTATCTTTATAGTAGTCCGAACCGTTTTTGAGCTTACCCTCATACTTCTTTTTGAGTGCGTCTATATCACTGCCGTAAATGTCGTCATATGACATTATATATCCCTTTTCGGCAAACGACTCGAGCGAACCGCCCTCCCAGATGTCGGGTGCTGTTCCGCTCTGGAGCGCCAATTCAAGGTTCTGCGTCATACTGTCGCCGCCCTGAATGGTAAATTCAATTTCAATTCCGTCCTTTTTACCCTGATTTTGGTTGTAGTTATCGATAAATTCACGCACTACAGCCTCTGCGTGCGAGTTACCGCTCCAGTATGTAACCTTTGTTACATCTCCGCTTGTCTCCTGCTTGCCGCAGCCTGCAAGCGCTCCCATTGCCATCACCGCGCCTAACGTAAGCGCCGTAAATTTTACTGATTTTTTCATTTTTCTTCCTCCTTAATTTTAAATATTATAATCTAAATATCTTTTTTAAGATATTTAATTTCAATTATTGCGCTTTCGGGAAAACCGTCAGCCTTAAATTTGTGCACCCGTAAGGAACAAGCGTTACTCTTTTCTTTTCACCTATATTGGCTTTTATAAACGAGTCCTGCGGAAGCTCCGGAGTCCTTATCAGGTCTTCGTCAGAGATCGCCGCATTAATCTTATCAAGATCATCTTTATCCGCTCCCTCACTGCCTCTTTGCACATCGCTTAGTTTTACCTTTACAAGTTCCCAGTTATTGAGAACATAAGCGTCTATTTCCGCGTCTATCGGGGGTTCCTCCCAAAACGGATTTTTACCCGTTTTTTTTAATTTAACAATCGGATTTACATTTTCCGTAACCGCATAATTCCATTTTGATTTCGGATATATGTTATATGCCGGAAATTCCTCTGTCTGACGTTTTTCCAAGCTGTCAATCTGTATATCCTCATCTATTTTAAGACTCATTAAAAACGGTCCGTATGTAAAATACACGCCTCCGTCGGGACTTTCATTTGCGGAAAATTCTTTCTTAAAGCTTAACGTAATTTCATCATTGCCGCCGATACATAATACAGCATATCCATTGTCGGTTTTTGCATTTATCGGCTTGCCGTTTACGCTTATTGAATATTCCGCCGCCCACGACGGTATTCTTAGTCTAAGCTCGTTTTTATTCTTATCCTTTAATTCCGTCTTTAATGTAACCGTATCGCCGAACGGATAATTACCCGACTGTGTAA
>CAKSPN010000257.1 GCA_934481375.1 uncultured Clostridia bacterium | reverse complement strand
CCAAGAAAATCATTTCCGGCGGTCCTATGATGGGATTTGCTCAATATTCGCTCGATGTACCGGTTATAAAAACCACCTCTGCCATTCTCGCCTTTTCCGAAAGCGAAACGTCATTTTACGAGGATATGCCCTGTATAAGATGCGGAAAGTGCGTGGCGCACTGCCCCATGGGACTTATGCCGAACAAATTGAGCAATTTCGCAAAAAACGGCGACGCTGAAAATGCAGAAAAATACAACGTCCTTGACTGTATGCAGTGCGGTATGTGTTCATACGTCTGTCCGGCAAGAAAAGATCCGCTCGGCAACATACGCACCATACGCCCCGTTGTATTGAAAAATATCCGTAACAGACAGGAGGCGGCAAAAAAATGAATAAATTAACCGTAT
Organism: uncultured Clostridia bacterium; assembly: GCA_934481375.1. Taxonomy (GTDB): domain Bacteria; phylum Bacillota; class Clostridia; order UBA1381; family UBA1381; genus UBA4716. The sequence goes on along the minus strand of CAKSPN010000257.1, from coordinate 1,925 downwards.
CCGCTTCGCCGCACATACACACGCATGACTCGGTACGTTCGATTATGCTTGACGTGTTTATAGCGCTTATGCCTGCGGCAATCTGCGGAACATACTTTTTCGGCATACGGAGCGCACTTGTGCTCTTGGTGACCGTTTTATCCTGTGTTCTGGGCGAGGCACTGTTTGAAATTCTCGCCAAGCGCAAAATAACCGTGTCTGACTGCAGTGCGGCAGTGACGGGACTTTTGCTCGGGCTTAATCTGCCGAGCGGTATTCCGCTCTGGATGGCGGCTCTGGGCGGATTGTTTTCAATTATAATTGTAAAGCAGATATTCGGCGGTCTCGGCAAAAACTTTATGAACCCCGCACTTGCCGGACGATGCTTTATGCTTATAGCATGGACGGGAGCAATGACAACATTTGCCTCTCCCCTTGCCGCAGACGCAATCTCCTCGGCCACTCCGCTTGCGGTTATGAAAAGCGGTTCGTCCGAGCTTCCCTCGCTTTGGAACGCCTTTATCGGACGCATTCCCGGCTGTATAGGCGAAACCTCGGCGGCGGCTCTTATTTTAGGATTTATATATCTGCTTATACGCCGTGTGGTATCGATAAGAATACCGGCGGCATACATTATCACGTTTGCATTGCTTACATACTTGTTCGGCACAGGTGCGGAGGGTATGTCGCAGGCGCAGTATACCGCATATCAGCTTTGCACGGGCGGACTTTTGCTCGGAGCGTTCTTTATGGCAACGGACTACGTTACAACGCCCACAACTCCTATGGGTATGGTGATATTCGGCATAGGCTGCGGCGTGCTGACGTTTATAATAAGAACTTTCGGCGGTTATCCGGAGGGCGCTTCTTTCTCGATAATACTTATGAACATCACCTCACCGCTTATCGAATCGGCAACCGCGCCGAAATTTTTCGGAAAGGCAGGTAAAAAGATATGAAAAAAGCATCGGTAATAATCAAAACCACTCTTATTTTGTTTCTGATAACCTCCGTTTCCGCACTGCTTTTGGCGTTTGTCAATGACAAAACAGCGCCCATAATTGCAGTAAACGAAAGCATTAACAGGCAAAACGCTTTAAAAAAGGTCATAAACGCAGAAACATTCGAGGACATTGAACTGACCGACGATTTAAAGAGCATAGCCGAAAAATACGGCTGTGAGCTTAACGGCGTATATTCCGCAAAAGACGCAGACGGAAAGAGCGTTGGAGTATGCTCAATCCTCTCAGGCAGCGGCTATGACAGCGGCTTGCAGATAGCCGTCGGCGCAGACAGCGAGCAAAAAGCGTCGGGCATTGAGATAATTTCTTCAAATGAAACCCCCGGACTCGGGCAAAACGCTTCAAAACCTGCGTTCCGCGAACAGTTTATCGGCAAAAAAGCAGGAATAGGCGTTGTAAAATCGGGCGCCGATGACACGCAGATAAATGCGCTTTCCGGCGCAACGCTGACCTCGAACGGTGTTACAAGAATTGTAAATGCCGCTCTCGAAATCGCACAGAAGGAGGCTGAATAATATGGAAGAAAACAAAAGCGCCTTAAGGGTATTTTTAAACGGTATAATATTTGAAAATCCGACGTTTATACAGCTTCTCGGTATGTGCCCCACTCTCGCCGTTACCACAAGCGTCAAAAACGGTTTGGGTATGGGGTTAAGTGCGGCGGCGGTTCTGGTATGCTCGAATATGATAATATCGCTTTTAAGAAAAATCATTCCCGACAAGGTAAGAATTGCGGCGTACATAGTAATTATAGCGGCGTTTGTAACGATTATACAGATGTGCTTAAACGCTTTTCTCCCCGACCTTTCAAGCTCATTGGGAATATTCATACCGCTTATAGTCGTAAACTGCATAATCCTTGCACGTGCGGAGGCTTTTGCATCGAAAAACACGGTATTCAAAAGCGCACTCGACGGCTTGGGT
>CAKSPN010000256.1 GCA_934481375.1 uncultured Clostridia bacterium | reverse complement strand
CTTTGTTTTCCTCGGGGATTATAACCGTTTTTATCCCTGCACGGTACGCCGCAAGCGCCTTTTCCTTAAGTCCGCCTATCGGAAGCACTCTGCCCCTTAGCGTTATTTCACCAGTCATTGCTATGTCGTTTCTGACAGGCTTACCGGCAAGTGAGGAAACAAGTGCCGTAGCCATTGTTATGCCTGCGCTCGGGCCGTCTTTTGGAACTGCGCCCTCCGGCACATGGATATGTATATCTTTTTTCTCATAGAAATCGGACGATATATCAAGCTTGTCCGATTTTGAACGGATATAGCTTATTGCCGCCATTGCGCTTTCTTTCATAACGTCGCCGAGCTGTCCGGTAAGCTCAACCTTACCCGTTCCGCTCATAACATTCGCTTCAATCGAAAGCGTTTCGCCGCCTACACTCGTCCATGCAAGTCCTCGTGCTACGCCTACCTCGTCATGCTCGTTTTTCATGTCAAAATGATAACGTTCCCTTCCGAGATATTCCGATATGTTTTTATCGGTTATTCTGACCGATTTCTTTTCAGAGTCAAGTATTGCTTTTGCCGCCTTTCGGCAAAGCGCGCCTATCGTCTGTTCAAGCTTTCGCACCCCGGCTTCTCTTGTATAATGCTCGATTATCTTCTTTATTGCCTCGTCCGTTATTTTTATCTGTTTATCGATAAGACCGTTTCTCGCTATCTCCTTTTTCAGAAGATAATCCTTTGCTATATGGAATTTTTCCTCGTCCGTATAGCCTGTGAGAGTTATTATTTCCATACGGTCGAGCAGCGGCTGCGAAACGGTATCGAGTGAATTTGCCGTTGTTACAAACAGCACCTTTGACAAATCGAACTCCACCTCAAGGTAATGGTCACGGAATGCATTGTTCTGCTCAACGTCCAGCACCTCCAGAAGCGCCGCCGCAGGGTCGCCCTTGTAATCCGCACCCATTTTGTCTATTTCATCGAGCAGCATAAGCGGATTGTTTACCTTTGCCTCTTTCATTGCCGCCATAATTCTGCCTTCCATTGCGCCTATGTACGTTTTTCTGTGGCCGCGTATATCCGCCTCATCGTGAATACCGCCGAGCGACACCCTGACGTACTTTCTGCCCAATGCTCTCGCTATTGATTTTGCAATCGATGTCTTTCCCACTCCCGGAGGTCCCGCAAGGCACAGCACCGTACCGTTTTTGCCGTTAGTAAGACGTCGCACGGCAAGGTATTCCAAAACACGCTCCTTTACCTTTTCAAGTCCGTAATGATCCTCGTCAAGTATGCGCTGTGCTTCTTTTATATCAAACTTTTCCTTTGTATGCTTGTTCCACGGCATATCGAGAACGGTATCGAGGTACGACCTTATTACCGAACTTTCCGCAGACGCCGCCTGCATTTTCGAGAACCTGTCCACTTCCTTTAAAAGCTTTTCGGTGTTCTCTTTTCCTGCTTTTGCTTTCTTAATGCGCTCTTTGTAGTCCTTTACGTCCGCATTTATGCCGTCCTTATCGCCCAGCTCCTCGGTTATGACCTTAAGCTGTTCACGCAGATAGTATTCTTTCTGATTTTGGTCTATATTCTCTTTGACCTTCTTTGCAATGCGCTGTTCCACCTTTAAAACGTCAATATTCTCTTTTATAAGCACCATAAGATTTTCAGCACGCTTATGAACGTCAAAATCCTCGAGCAGTTTCTGCTTTTCTTCAAGCCGCAGTTCCATTCCGCCTGCCGCCATATCGCAAAGCGAGCCTAAATCCTCCGCTGCGAGAATACTCATAAAATTATCCGCATTAAGCTTCGGGTTCTGCGCAAAATATTCCTCATACGCCTTTCTCACCTGGCGCATATATGCCTCACTCACCGTCGCATCTTCGTCGGGCTGTTCGTCAAATTCCTCTATAACGGCTTTGAAATACGGTTTCGACGCCGTAAGCTCACGCACCGCACCGCGCTTTATTCCCGTTACGATAACACGCACAATGTTCCCCGGCAGGTTCATAACCTGCTGGATTTTTGCTATTGTTCCTATATTATACAAATCCTCAAGCTTGGGATTTTCCTTGTCCGTTTTTTTCTGTGCGGTCAAAAACACAAGCGAATTCTCCTGAGAAGCCGCCGTAAGTCCCTTTATGGATATATCTCTGCCCGCATCAAAATTAAGACTCATATGCGGAAATACCACCATTCCCCGCATAGGTATCACAGGTATATAATGAAGTACATTCTCCATATGTATAACCTCCCTTATAAAAAGCATCTCATATTATTATACATTGTTTCTGCCGATATTTAAACTGTTTTTTCCGTCCGATTATATAAATTTTTGAACTTTTTTT
>CAKSPN010000255.1 GCA_934481375.1 uncultured Clostridia bacterium | reverse complement strand
ACATTATGTATCCCTCCGATAATTATTCTTATATCGCCTATTATAATATAAATTAAAAAATTGTTCAAGATATGACGATAATTTTTGTAACAAGTTACAAAATGAGCGGTTAATTTGCAATTATCGCCGTAAATTTTTATTCAAACGATAAAAAACTGCGGAATGATATTCATTCCGCAGTTTCTGTAACTTTAAAGGATAACAAGTCTGAAACTTATTTTGTCCGAACTGCTGTTTATATATTTTTCGTAGCTTATGCCCTCTTTGTCAAATTCCTCAAACATCTGATCGAATTTGTCGGCTGTGGTCATATAATACGTTCCGTAAGTGCCTACAATATAATTTGAGATTATCGCTTTTGCTTTGCTCTCGTTCTCGGAATATATTACTACCGTGCTTCCCGGTATTGCGCTCTCAATTTCATTATTTACACTGCGGCTTGAGGAGCTGTTGTTCATTGCAACAACGTCTTTATCGTCCGCCTTAAGCGAATATCCGTCGTCTTTTTGCTCCTGCGGTTCATTTGCGACAACCACTTCACCGGTACTTTCATCGGGTATTCTGTAGCGGTTTTTCTCAATCGTATACGGAGCCGTACTCGGTGTAGGAGTTGCGGAAACATTGTTTACCGTCCTTGAATTATTGTCCTTAACCGTCTGCTCGCGTTCGGCTGCCGGTGTAGGAGTCGGTCTGTTTGTAGCGGACGGAGTTTTCGGAGCATAATTGCTGTTATCTATAACCATCTCGCTCAAATCAGTTTGATTTTTTCTGATTTTTGAGGAAGGCATCGTAATATTTTCCTGTTCAAAAACAGTATTCGGCACAGCAGTATCGGACAGTTCCGGAAGCTTAGCCGTGTATTCGGGAGTTTCTTCTCCGCCCGTCGTAACTACCGTTTCGCTTATAATGCCATCTCCGTTATCGGTCATTCTTCCGACAAGCGATTTGCCGTTTAACCCGGCAACAACCGCAAACAGCAGACAGGCGGCAACAGAGCCGTAACGTTTCCAGTCAATTCCGATAAACATCGGCTTTCTTCTGCTCTCCTTGTCAATGCGCTTGTTAAGATTGTCTATAAAATCGCTGTTCGGTTTTATTTCAGGGAGGCTTTTTGTTACCTTAAGAATTGCATTCATAAAATCCAATTCGGCACGGCACTCCGCACACTCCGTTGTATGTTTAGTGAGCATCAGCCGTTCTTCGTCGGTAAGATTTTCATAATTATCAAGCATATCCCTGAATTTCTCACAATCCATCGGTAACGCCTCCTTTCTAAAATTCTTTTTAATCGGGGCAACCCCTACGTTGAGCGACACTGCGCCGTGTCGATGCGAACACCGACCGTACAATATCTATCATTAAATTCTCTTTACAAGTTATTAGACGTTATATTACATGAAAAGTTCCCTGTTTTCTGATAATTTTTTACGGAGAGCTTTTCTTGCTCTGTTAAGCCTTGATTTTACCGTGCCTACGGGGCATTTTAAAATCAAAGCAATATCGTCATAGCTCATATCTTCAACATCGCACAGCGTGATAACCTCTCTGTATTCCGTGCTTAGCTCGCTTATCGCTTTGCGCACCGCTCTTTGTGTTTCGTTATGCTCCGCGTATTCATCGGGAAGCGGAGCAGTATCGCGTATATGCAGCTCGTACTCCTCATCGTCATTGCTCACATTTATGCTTACGGTGTTTGAATGTTTCATTCTCTTTCTCAATATATCGTTGCAAACATTGGACGTAATTCTGTATATCCACGTTGAAAGCGATGAATTTTCCTTAAAACCCGATATATTTCTGTATACTCTTATAAAAACTTCTTGGGCGGCGTCATGTGCGTCGTCACGGTCCGAGAGCATTCCGTATGCAATGTTTATTACTTTTGTTTCATATTCGGCAAACAGCTCGTTGAAAGCGTCACGGTCGCCGTCCTTACAGCGTTTTATAATCATTTTTTCGGGCAAATTCATCACCTCCCCTGCGTGAATTTTTGTCGGTTAAAATTTGTTTATACGGTTTTTGTATGCATTATAGTACGCCGTCACGTCCTCCATACAATCACCGTTGAATTTATCTAAAAACGCCTTTGCTACTTCAAATCTCACGGCAGATTCCACCACCACCGCACAGGCGGGAACAGCGCATACGTCGGAGCGTTCCACCGACGCCTTATGCTCTGTCTTGTTGTTTATATCCACCGTTCTGAGCGGCTTATACAGTGTGGGAATAGGCTTCATTGCCGCACGCACCGTTATAGGCTCACCGTTTGACATTCCGCCCTCTATTCCGCCGGCGTTGTTGGTGTATCTGAAAAACTTTCCGTCATAGCCTATTTC
>CAKSPN010000254.1 GCA_934481375.1 uncultured Clostridia bacterium | reverse complement strand
CTTATATATGAACATCAAACCATTGGCTGACAGAGTAGTTATAAAAATGCTCGAAGCAGAGGAAACAACAAAGGGCGGTATTATTTTAACGTCCAAAGCACAGGAAAAACCGCAGGTAGCGGAAGTAGTTGCCGCAGGCCCGGGCGGAGTTGTTGACGGCAAGGAAATCGTTATGGAGGTTGCTGTCGGAGATAAGGTGCTTATTTCAAAGTATGCCGGCACGGAAGTTAAAGTTGACGGCGAAGAATATACGATTTTAAGACAGTCCGACATTCTTGCAAAGGTTGAATAATAAGGGAGGAAATATATTATGGCTAAGGAAATCAAATACGGACAGGAAGCAAGACGTGCGCTTGAACAGGGTATCAATCATCTTGCCGATACTGTAAAAATTACATTGGGCCCCAAAGGCAGAAACGTTGTTTTGGGAAAGAAATTCGGTTCACCGCTTATCACAAATGATGGTGTTACAATCGCAAAGGAAATCGAGCTTGAAGACCCGTTTGAAAATATGGGCGCACAGCTTGTTAAAGAAGTTGCCACAAAGACAAACGATGTTGCCGGCGACGGTACAACAACCGCTACCCTTCTTGCACAGGCACTCATAAGAGAGGGCTTGAAGAACGTTGCGGCAGGCGCAAATCCGATGGTAGTAAGAAAAGGTATTCAGAAGGCTGTTGACAAGGCTGTTGAAAAGCTTGTTGCATCGGCTAAAAAGGTATCGGGTAAGGACGACATAGCAAGAGTTGCGGCTGTATCGGCGGCAAACGAGGAAATCGGCGTACTTATTGCGGACGCTATGGAAAAGGTTACATCTGACGGCGTAATCACCGTTGAAGAATCAAAGACTGCCGAAACATATTCGGAAATCGTTGAAGGTATGCAGTTTGACAGAGGATACATCACTCCGTATATGGTAACGGATACGGATAAGATGGAGGCTGTTTTGGACGATGCGCTTATCCTTATTACGGATAAGAAGATTTCAAATATTCAGGAAATTCTTCCGCTTCTCGAACAGGTTGTTCAGGCAGGCAAGAAGATGGTAATTATCGCAGAGGACGTTGAGGGTGAGGCTCTTTCGACTTTGATAGTAAACAAACTCAGAGGTACATTCACCTGCGTGCCTGTAAAAGCACCGGGATTTGGTGACAGACGTAAGGAAATGCTTCAGGATATAGCAATTCTTACGGGCGGACAGGTAATCAGCGAGGAACTCGGTCTTGAGCTTAAGGACACGCAGATGGAACAGCTCGGACGTGCAAAGCAGGTAAAAATACAGAAAGAAAATACGATAATCGTAGGCGGAGCAGGCTCGAAAGAGGCTATTGCAGACCGTGTAAGAGTTATCAGAAATGCAATTGAAACAACAACCTCGGAGTTCGATAAGGAAAAGCTCCAGGAAAGACTCGCAAAGCTTGCCGGCGGAGTTGCCGTTATCAGAGTAGGTGCCGCAACGGAAACCGAAATGAAAGAAATGAAATTAAGAATTGAGGACGCACTCGCAGCAACAAAGGCAGCCGTTGAAGAAGGTATAATCGCAGGCGGCGGCACAAGCTATATCGACGTTATCCCCGAAGTTGAAAAGCTTCTTAAGGAAACAGAGGGCGACGAAAAGACAGGCGTTCAGATCGTTGTAAAGGCTCTTGAAGAGCCTGCTTGGCAGATTGCAAAGAATGCAGGTCTTGAGGGCGCTGTAATTGTTGATAAAATCAAAGCTTGCCCTGTCGGCGAGGGTTATAATGCACTCACCGCACAGTACGGCAATATGATTTCAATGGGTATCGTAGACCCTGTAAAGGTTACACGTTCGGCATTGCAGAATGCGGCGTCTGTCGCATCAATGGTGCTTACAACGGAGAGCGTTGTGGCAGATAAGCCAGAACCTCCCGCACCTGCTCCGGCAATGGACCCCTCAATGGGCGGAATGTATTAATATGAAATAAATGAAAAACGGCTGTAAAAGTTAAACTTTTACAGCCGTTTTTGTGTTTTAAAGCTTGTCCCAAAAATCACGCATATCGGGGTAAAGCTCGGAATGAAACTCCATTTTTTCTTTACTGATGGGGTGCACAAACTCAAGATAGCACGAGTGGAGCGCCTGTCGGTCAAACAAGCTGTGGTTTTCCTCGCCGTATAGCCAGTCCCCCAAAAGCGGACAGCCTATATGGCTCATATGCACGCGTATCTGATGCGTTCTGCCTGTTTCAAGCTCCAGTGAAACAAGTGAATAACTGCCTTTTGTTTCTATCGCCTTGTAATGTGTGACGGCACGCTGTCCGTCCTCAGCTACGCATCTTTTTATAAAGCTTTCCCGTTTTATCGGCTCGCATATTGTG
>CAKSPN010000253.1 GCA_934481375.1 uncultured Clostridia bacterium | reverse complement strand
GTCGTAAATATGGTCGTAAAGTTTCCCAAACCGACAAATCTTGTCTTTGACGGAGTGCCGTCATAATAATAGAATGCTTTCGTTGCCGCCCAAAGTATAGGATAGAGCGAAAATACCACAAATCCTATAAGCTGTGTCGATAAAATGCCGTAACAAGAAACCGTTTTATGCAGCTGACGTCTGTTCATTCTTTTCTTTGTCTTGTTTCCTGTTTTTAAAACCTTTTCCATTTTATACTCCCGTAATTAGTTAAGCTTTATATCCCATTCCGGTTTAATTCTGTTTGACTGATCCGCATCGGGGTGCAGTTCCTTATATTTCTTAACGCCGTCATTTGACCAGCCGCTGACTTCCTTTGCCCAGTCGTCAAACGAAACCTGACCGCTCCATACTCTGTTTACGAAATCCGTGCCGATGCTGTCGTGACCCGACATATCTCTTGAAAGCGTCGGCTGCTGAGGTGTGGAAATCTTGAGAATGTTCGCAAAATCCTCCCAGCCTTTCTTTGTTCCCTCAAAGTTTACCTTTTCGACTATATCCTCTCTCCACGGCATAAGCACGCTCTTTTCGCACTTTTCTTTAAGTACGTCGTCGCCCCAGAGCCAGTTGTATACAAGCGCAATCTTTTCTGCGCCTTTTTCTTCAAGACCTTTTTTGCTGACCATATCCGTCCAGCCTGCTCCCTTTACCTGCTTATATGCATTGTTTTCGTCGGCTACCGGGATAGGAGCTATGCCCCAATCGCACTTTGTCGGGAACTGATCGTTCCATACGCCTACGTCCCACGAAACTGCCATCTTCATACCGATGTTACCCTCTGCAAATCTTGCTCTTGCAGGGTCGTTATCCATACTTTCCGCACCCGGATAAAGGCTTCCGTCTTTCTTCATCTGCAAAAATGCTTCCGCAATCGGCTTTACACCGCTGTAATCGTATGTACCTGTCTTAACGTCATACACACCGTCCTGCATACCGCTTGAACCCTGTGCCGGAGCCTGGATTTCACAGCCGTACCAGCCGCCCCACTTAACGGGAGCTATAAAGCCGTATTCCTGCTTGTCGGGATTTGTAAGCTTCTTTGCATCCTCAAGCATTTCCGCTATTGTTGTCGGCGGTTTTGCGTCGCCGTTTTCGTCAACTATGCCTGCCGCCTTGAACATATCCTTGTTATATGCAAGTCCGTAAAGCTGTGCGCTTGCCGCAAGGAAGTATGTTTTTCCGTTGTATGTATTCCAGCCGTCTGCCTTTACTTCGCCGTTTTTCTCAAGCATTTCGGCAAGCTCGGGTATATCTTCAAGCGCTACAACTTTGTCCTGCTCAACAAGCTTTGAAAGCGTTCCGCCGCTGAATATATCAGGCTCCGTACCGTTCTGCATTGCAACTTCAAGCTGCTGTGCCATATTGTTTTCCTTAAGTTCCCATACAACCTTGACTCCCTTTTCCTTACCGGTTGAGTTGTTGAACTTGTTTACCAGCTCGTTCATAACGGCTTTTTCACTTGAATTGGCGCTCCAGATAACGACCTCCGTTACTCCGTTGCTGCCCGTTTTCTTTCCCTGACAGCCGCACAATGTGCCGAGCGCCAGGATTGATGCCATTGCTATTGATATAGCTTTAATCTTTTTCATTTCCTTGTAACCTCCCTGAAAAAATTTTATATTTTCCTTTGATTTTATTATAATATGAATAATAATTTTAAACAAGGCGTAACTTTTATAACCCTTTTGCACAAATAAGGCGTTTTACCGATTTTTACCTTAGAAATTAAGTATAAACTCTGTTACAAATACGGAACTCCAGCTGAAATATTCCGCACACAGTCCCTCGCCCGTTTCGGAATTGTAATTTTCGTGTATCTTATCGCCGTCATTCTCCACCCAGCCGAGGATTGTTTCCTTTATTCTGTCGGCGGTTTTGTCAAAGCCGTAATTTTTAAGTCCCTTTGCCGCAAAGTATGCCACATTGAGCCATGTCGGTCCTCTCCAGTAATCGGTGCTGTATTCGGGATTGTCATACGATACGGTAGGCATGCCGTATCCGAACTTTTCCTTTGCCGTTTCCTCTGCCGACTGTGCGTGTTCCTTTGATGCAATCCCCGTATACAGCGGCATAAACGATGCAGGCGAAAGCACGCTTGAAAACGCATTTGTTTCGTAATTCCTGTCCGTATAGCAGTTTAATTCTTCATTCCAGAGCGTTTTCTCAACCGCTTTTGCAAGCCTGTCCGCTTTCTCTGAATAATCGGTATTTTCTATGTTAAGTTCCTTTGCCATAAAATCAAGCGAGCGGTATGTCATAATCATAAAGCAGTTTAAATCGACCGCCCACAGCTTATCGGG
>CAKSPN010000252.1 GCA_934481375.1 uncultured Clostridia bacterium | reverse complement strand
CTTATCGGTTATACATATATTTCCGATAATGAACAAAGGCTTGAAACATTGATGCGGACAGCATATGAAAATGCGTTTACCGAAGCAGAGAAATCTTAAGTTTGTGCTTTGCACAGAAAGGAATGATATTATGGATAAAAAAAGGGTTACAGAGCTTTCTATAATTGCTAACAAAGTCAGAAAGCACGCAATTACGGGGGTTTACTGTGCAAAGTCGGGGCATCCGGGCGGATCGCTCTCATCGGCGGACATTATGACGCTCCTCTATTTTGAGGTAATGAACGTTGATCCGAAAAATCCGAAAATGGAGGACAGGGACAGATTTGTACTGTCAAAGGGTCACTGCGCACCGGCTCTTTACGGCGTACTTGCAGAAAAGGGATATTTCCCCGTTGAGGACATAAAGACGCTCAGAAACATAAAAAGCTATCTTCAGGGACACCCGGATATGAATAAAATTCCGGGAATAGATATGTCGACAGGCTCGCTCGGTCAGGGCATCTCCGCAGCAGGCGGAATGGCACTTGCCGCAAAGCTTGACAAAAAGGATTACCGTGTGTATTCGGTACTCGGCGACGGTGAGCTTGAAGAAGGACAGGTATGGGAACAGGCTATGTTTGCGGCTCATTACAAGCTGGACAACCTTACGGTATTTGTCGACAACAACGGACTCCAGATCGACGGAAACGTTGAGGACGTAATGAACCCCAATCCGATAGACAAGAAATTCGAGGCGTTCGGCTGGCACGTGATAGTAACCGATGCACATGATATAGAAAAGCTCTATGATGCGGTAAATGAAGCAAAAAATACAAAGGACAAGCCTACCGCCGTAATAATGAAATCGGTAAAGGGCAAGAACGTGTCATTTATGGAAAATGAAGCAGGCTGGCACGGTTCCGCACCCAATGAGGAACAGTACAAGCAGGCAATAGCGGAGCTTGACGCAAAAATTGCAGAACTGGAGGCGGTATTATAATGGGAAAAACAGCTACAAGAGAATCATACGGAAAAGCACTCGTAAAATACGGCGAGGACGAAAGAATAGTTGTTCTTGACGCAGACCTTTCAAAATCAACAAAAACGGAAATGTTCAAAAAAGCATATCCCGAACGTTTTATAAATGCAGGTATTGCCGAGGCAAATATGATGTGCGTTGCGGCAGGACTTGCGGCAAGCGGAAAGATTGCCTTTGCGTCAAGCTTTGCGATGTTTGCGGCAGGACGTGCCTTTGAGCAGATAAGAAATTCGATAGGATATACTCACCTTAACGTAAAAATAGGCGCAACGCACGCCGGAATTTCCGTGGGCGAGGACGGAGCAACGCACCAGTGCCTTGAGGATATTGCGCTTATGCGTACCATTCCGGGAATGGTTATAATAAACCCGGCAGACGATATTGAAGCACAGCTTGCCGTAAAGGCGGCTATCGACCATGACGGTCCCGTTTATATGCGTTTCGGACGTCTTGCGGTTGAGGACGTAAACGGCGCAGATTATAATTTTGAGCTCGGAAAAGGCGTTATGCTCAAAAACGGCACGGACGTAACTCTTATCGGCACGGGACTTATGGTTGCCGAGGTGCTTAAAGCGGCAGAAATCCTCGAAAAAGACGGAATAAGCGCAAGAGTTATCAATATTCATACAATAAAACCGATTGACGAGGATATAATAATAAAAGCGTCAAAAGAAACAGGCGCAATCGTCACGGCAGAGGAGCACTATATAATGGGCGGACTCGGCAGTGCCGTTACGGAGGTTGTATGCGCAGGCGCACCCTGCCCCGTTAAGATAGTCGGAACGGATCGTTTCGGACGTTCGGGAACTCCTGCAGAGCTGTTTGAGGCATACGGTCTTACGGCTGAAAATATAGCGGAAAACGCAAAAGCCGCCATAGCTTTAAAGAAATAATATGCCGGAAAGGATTTAACTATGTATAAAAAGTTTTGCACAATGCTTCTTTGCATAATATGCGTTATTGCTCTTTGCTCGTGCGGCGGCGTTTTTGCACCGTCGGCAACGCCCGTACCGAGACTTTCCCCGTCGGATATAATGTCCGTTGATGAGGCGGCGGAATTTACCGGCTATGCAATGCTCCAAGACGGCGATATAACCGAACAGGGCGGCAAAAAGACCGTTGTATACGTAAGTAACCCGAAAGGTGACTCCGACTCGGTAACGGTTGAAATAACGCAATGCAGCGATAATCTGTCAATAGACGAAGTGTGGAACAGATATGACTCCGCAAGGCTCAAACGCCCGAGCGCCAAAACGGCGGAGGGCATAGGCTCGGACGCATACGTTGCGTTTCCGTACATTCATATTTACGACCGCGGCTGTGAAA
>CAKSPN010000251.1 GCA_934481375.1 uncultured Clostridia bacterium | reverse complement strand
GTTCGGCTTATTACAGATAAAACAGCGTGCCATCGGAAGATGGGGCAGACGCCGTTCCTTGGGGAACGGCGTCTATTTTTATGCGTTTTCGGCAGGAGCAAGCCCCTGCCCTACATGGCGGTTTTTGCAAACGCAAATAAATAACGGTAGGGGTCGATGCCCTCATCGACCCGCAATCAAAATCCCAAACAAACGGGAAAACGGTATTAATATAAACGAAAAACGCTCCGATTTTATTTGACTTTTATTCGAAAAAGCAGTATAATTATTATATAAAAGAAAAGTTTGTGCGACCGCGCATAACAGTCGGTTTTTATGCAGAAATTATTAATATATTTTAAGGAGGTAATATTAATGAAAGATTTAAAGGGAACAAAAACAGAAGCGAATTTAATGGCGGCATTTGCCGGAGAAAGCCAGGCGAGAAACAAATACATTTATTATGCAAAAAAAGCGAAAAAGGACGGATATGTTCAGATAGGAAAAATATTTGAAGAAACCGCCGCAAACGAAGAAGAACATGCAAAAATATGGTTTAAGTTTCTGCACGGCGGCAGTATAGGCGAAACAGCGTCAAATCTTGAGGACGCCGCAAACGGCGAAAACTACGAATGGACGGATATGTATCCCGAATTTGCAAAAACAGCCGAGGAAGAAGGCTTTACGGAAATTGCGGCGTTGTTTAAAATGGTTGCGGATATTGAAAAAGAACACGAGGAAAGATTTAAAAAGCTTCTCGGCAACATTCAAAAGGGACTTGTATTCTCAAAAGAGGGCGACACAGTTTGGATATGCTCGAACTGCGGACATATCCACGTGGGAAAGAAAGCTCCCGAGGTTTGTCCCGTATGCAAGCATCCGCAAAGCTATTTTGAAATAAAAGCGGCTAACTATTAATACGGCGGTTGCTGATATGAAAATACTCGGATTACAAAAGATGACTCTGCTCGATTATCCCTCAAAGGTTGCCTGTACGGTGTTTTTGGGCGGCTGTAATTTCAGATGTCCGTTCTGCCACAATGCTTCCGTGGTATTTATGGCGGACTGTGAGGAGATAAGCAAAGAGGAACTGTTTGCTTTTCTTAAAAAACGTCAAGGCTTGCTTGACGGCGTGTGCATTACGGGCGGCGAACCGCTCATAAATGATGATATTTATGATTTTATGCGTGAGATACGTGCCATGGGTTATCTTATAAAGCTTGACACAAACGGCAGCTTCCCCGAAAAACTGAAATATATCATTGACGAAAAAACGGCGGATTACATTGCAATGGATATTAAAAGCTCACCCGAAAGTTATTCCGCCGCCGCAGGAACGGATACAGACATAGACAAAATAAATAAAAGCATAGACCTTATTATGTCTTGCGGCATACCGTACGAATTCCGCACAACCGTTGTAAAGGGCATACACACGGCGGAGGATTTTGCAAAAATAGGTGAGCGGATAAAAGGCGCAAGGGCATATTATCTGCAAACGTTTAAAGATTCGGGGAATTTAATCGGCGGAGGATTTGAAAGTTTTTCGCAGGAGGAAATGAAGGGATTTAAAAATCTGCTGTTGCCATACGTCCCGAATACGCAGATACGGGAATGAGATTTGATGCGTTAAAAATTACCGTGAAATATAAAAAATCGTTGACAAATCATTACGTCAGCGGTATAATATATATAGAAAAGGCAAAACCTCAAACGGTTATGCCACAATCAGAGTTTTTAGATAGCCCTAACTTGACCGGTGGGGGCTATCTTACTTTTATAGTAAGTGTTATTAGAAACACAAAAACTAAAATTACAATTCTTAGTATGTATTTTTTCATAACAATCACCTCCTTTCCGACACAATCGGAATAAAGGTGACATAACCGCCCAGCTTTTACACTGTTTAAAGATTTTGCCTTATCGGAATAATCCGACATAACCATTATACACCGATTAATTTAACATTTCAACACGCATATATTAAGTGCATATTGCCGTTCGGTTAAAACAATTTGACATTTCGGCAGGAGTAAGCCTTTGCCCTGCGGGGGATGAGTGCAAAATATGCAAAAAAAATCAAAAAAACTATTGACAACAAAGCCGTATTATGGTACAATAAATTTGCTTATGAACAAGCTCTTTTTTTTTGATGTCGATTAGATTATACGCCGCAAAAAAAACAGAGCGGAGTATAAAATCGGAGGTGTTTTAGATGAGAGTAAAAATCACATTGGCTTGTACTGACTGCAAGCAGAGAAATTACAACACAATGAAAAACAAGAAGAATGACCCTGACAGACTTGAAATGAAAAAGTATTGTAAGTTCTGCAGAAAGCACACTCTTCACAAGGAAACCAAGTAATTTAGTTTGTTAAGAAAGTAAG
>CAKSPN010000250.1 GCA_934481375.1 uncultured Clostridia bacterium | reverse complement strand
TATATTTTACACTATGTTGAGTATGAAGTCTATATTTTATTGCACTTGATATTATAATCTACCGTGAGCCCTTGACAGAGTACAGACTTCACGAAGCTGAACTTCCCCAAAATCCGTATTATCTTGATGAAACAATGCTTGAACGTTTCGGTATTTTCTGCGATTTGGCGGAAAAATACGGACTAAAGCTTATTGTAGGACTTATAACGGGTTGGATGAGCGGAAGAACGTTTATTCCACCGGCGCTCTTTGGGAGAAATCTTTCCTCCTATACGGCGGCGCTTTTGTTTCAGCAGAAGTTCATCGGCCGGCTGAGCAATAATGATATTGATCTTCCCAAAGCCGAAGATGATGCAGTGTGTCTTGCTACGCTGAGTCAGAATCAGTGGGGGAGAAATGTATTCCTCATATGTGCCGGCAAAACAGGCGGGAGTTAATATCCGCTTTGCCAATGCAGGAGTCGGCATCCCCGACGCGGAGGTTTACCTTATGCCGAGCATAAGCGGAAATTTTGTAATGCCTGCACAAGAAGTATTACGATTTGAGAAAACGCAACCTGAAGTATACGTCATTTGTCGTATTGCGTTTCTCTGTATTTTTTGGGCGATATACCCATATGTTTTTTAAAGCAGTGGCTGAATGAATACACGTCTGAGAAACCGCATTGAACAGCTATATCCGAAATTTGTTTTGACGTATTCAAAAGCAGCGGCTCCGCAGTGTTCAGCCGAAAATCCCGCAGAAATTTATGAGGACTTTTATCATATATTTCAACAAACAATCGTCTGAAATGCTTTTCGCTTATGTTTGCTGTTTTGGCAAGCTCCTTAACGGTTAAATCGGGATTTTGATAGTTTTGTTTTAAAAAGTCAATTGATTTTTTTAATTTGTTTGCCTTTTGAGTGTCAAGAGTGCTGTATGCACGGTCATTATACAGCATACCTATTAGTTGCTGTAAAATTCCGCCGTATATCATTTGAGAGCCGATGCGCTTTGAGGTGTATTCATCAAGCGCATATTTAAATAATTTTTCATATTTATACGAAGCGCTTTTTGAACAAACGGTTTCCAGCAAAAGAGCGCTGTTCGGAGCGGGGTTCGTTTTGTCAAAATTGAAATCTACCGCAATGTAAGAAACCTTTGGACAGTTGTACGCGCTGCTTTTATCTGTTGAACCTCTTGCGATATATCCGACTTGCCCCTCTTTTATCAGCTCGGTTTTCCCGAGACGCTCATATGCAAGAGTTCCGCTTGTAACAAAGCATAAGCTCTCGTGATTTCTCGGCTTAAACGCAATATAAGGTTTTCCCTCTGCTATGGTGTCATAAAAAAATACGGCATCGTCAGTTTTTATCTTTTCCGTCATATTGTTTTCCCTCCTTACTGTTAATATAATATCATATATTATATCAATTTACAATGTCCGTTTTAAACAAAAATGTGTTTTTTAATCATTTACATTTTAATTGGACGGTGCTATAGTTAAAACAAAAAGGAAAGAGGAGAATCGGACAATGAAAAAAGCACTGGTTACGGGCGGAAGCCGTGGTATAGGATTTGCAATAGCCAAAATGCTGGCGGATAAGGGTTATATTGTTGCCGTTACCGGACGTAATGCGGCGGCAATTGAAAAAGCCGCCGGAAAAATCGGCGGAAACGTTATACCGATTGTATGGGACGTATCTCAAATTAACGCTGCAGCAGGAAAAATAAACGAAACAGCCGATATTATGGGCGGTCTTGATATTGTGGTGAATAATGCCGGGATTTTCGCCCGCAGAAGCGAGTGGGAAAAGTCGGAATTGTTAAAGACAAGCCCCGAGGAATGGTTATCGGTAATGAATACCAACACGAGCGCTCTGTTCTTTATAATGCAGGCGGCGGTCAATTATATGCTTGAACATAAAATTAAAGGAAATATTCTTAACGTGACATCTGTTGCCGGGGAAGAGCCGGTGTTTGGCGCTTACGGCGCGTCAAAGATTGCATCGACTGCATTGACTCGAGGCTGGGGGCGAATGTTTGCCGATGACGGGATTACGATAAACGGAATTGCACCGGGACCTGTTGCAACAGAGATGAACGGTTGGCACGAGGGAGATTCCATGAAACACAGCCGTATTCCTTACGGAAGATATTCATCTTCTGAGGAAATAGCAAAACTGGCAGAATACCTTTTGAGCGAAGACGCAAAAATGATATGCGGCGAAACTGTTATAATTGACGGCGGATATTCGATAAGATAATATAGGAGGAAAAATGAAATGAATGAAAGGATAGAAAAATTACTTCAAAAAACACTTGCAGACGAAATGTATGCTAACACGGTCAAAACGGAATATGACCGCTGCGACCTGTTTTTGCCTCCGATAGAAATGTCGGCAAAAAGAGTGTGCGAGCATCTAAGAAATCAAGAGCC
>CAKSPN010000249.1 GCA_934481375.1 uncultured Clostridia bacterium | reverse complement strand
TGACGATTTGCCCGATTTTGAGGACTATTCAATGGAAAACAGAACGTACCGCTTTTATAAAGGCAAGCCCGTTTATGAATTCGGATACGGCTTGACATATTCCAATATTGATGAGCAATGGACAGATGAAAACACGGTTGTACTTACCAATCGTGGAAATTTCGATACGGGATACAGCGTGCTGAAATTCATATATAATCCCTGCAAAACTCTTTCCGCATTTAAAAAGGTATTTTTGAAAAAAGGTGAAACGAAAACCGTAAAATTTGAAGGAGATTTCATATGAAATATCTGATAGGTATTGATATAGGTACATCGGGAACAAAAACTGTACTTTTTGATTTGGATGGAAATATAATAAAGTCCAAAACGGTTGAATATCCGATTTATCAGCCATGTAACGGGTGGGCGGAACAAAACCCCGAGGATTGGTGGAATGCCGTGCGTGAAACACTTGAATACGCAGGTACGGAAAACGTTGTGGGGATAGGTCTTTCCGGGCAGATGCACGGACTCGTTATGCTTGATAAAGACGGCGTGGTAATCCGCCCGGCGATTATCTGGTGCGACCAGAGAACATCTGCGGAATGTGAAGAAATAACGGAGAAAGTCGGCAAAGACAGATTGATTGAAATTAGCGCCAATCCAGCACTTACGGGATTTACGGCATCGAAAATTATGTGGGTAAAAAAGCATGAGCCGAAAAACTACGCAAAATGCAAACACATTCTTTTGCCGAAAGATTATATACGTTATAAGCTTACGGGTGAATTTGCAACAGATGTGTCCGATGCAAGCGGTATGCAGCTTTTGAATGTGAAAAACAGAGTGTGGTCAAAGGAGATTTTGGAAAAGCTCGACATAGACTCCTCCTTATTGCCGAAGCTTTATGAAAGCGCACAGATAAGCGGATATTACAAAAATATCCCCGTTGCGGCAGGAGGCGGCGACAATGCCTGTGCGGCTGTGGGCTGCGGTGTTGTTGCATCGGGGAAAGCCTTTACCACAATCGGCACAAGCGGAGTGGTATATGCTCATACTGATAAGCCTGCGATTGACAGCCTGGGACGGGTGCATACATTTTGCTGTGCCGTACCGGGGAAATGGCACGTTATGGGCGTTACACAAGCGGCAGGCTTGTCCTTAAAATGGTTCAGGGAAAATTTTGCAAGCGAGCTTTCATATAAGGAAATAGATGAGATTGCAAAAAACGTAACCCCGGGAGCTGACGGATTGTTTTATCTGCCATACCTTATGGGAGAGAGAACTCCGCATCTCGATCCCGATGTAAGAGGAGCTTTCATGGGAATATCGGCGGCGCATGAAAAAAAGGATTTTATGCGTGCGGTGCTTGAGGGTGTAATATATTCACTGCGTGATTGTCTTGAAGTGCTTAGGGAAATGAATATTCCCATAGACAGTATGCTTGCGGCGGGCGGCGGAGCGAAAAGTGCGCTGTGGCGTGAGATTATGGCAGATGTGTTTGCTTTGCCCATATCCGTACTGCTGAAATCAAGCGGAACGGGAGCCGCTTTGGGAGCGGCAATCCTGGCGGGCACGGCAGCGGGAGTGTATTCCTCGGTTGAGTGCGCCTGTGAAAAACTTTGTATTTCATCACAAATACAAAGTCCGCATAATACGGATGTATATGAAAAAATTTACGCAAAATACCATTCGATATATCCGTCAATAAAAAATATATTTAATTAAAATAAAGCGACAGTCTGTTAAATGAACCGACCCTCCGATTGTCAGATTTTTTTGTCTGACTTTTGAGGGTCGTTTTATAATGTGCATTTTTATTTTGATAATAAGTAACTTAAAAAACACAAAGAAATGCAAGTCAAGCACAAGAATGAATTGCTATAGCTATATCTGTATACAACAATGCCGTAAACCATCAAAAAACGGCTTACGGCAAGGATTTTGGCGTTCCCGGGGAGATTCGAACTCCCGGCCTTCTGCTTAGGAGCAAATTGTACCGCATTTTTCAAGGTGTTATCTCGTGTTCAGAAAAACCGTACAATCCGCATAACTACGGGATTTGTGAGAGATTTGAATATGATACTGTGTTATCTTATATCATATAATTTCACACAATTACAAAGGCTCCTATTAGCAAGCTATTAGCAAAACTTGCAATAGACATTACCAACGATGTATCTATTTTAACACTAAAATTTATTTATGTAAATAGCATATTTGTTTTTTTGTAGAACATTACTATAACTTTCGAGTTGGTAATGTTCTTTTTTATACCTAAATGGACTGAGGAGGTGAAAATCAATGTCAATACAATTTGAATATTTTTACGGAAGTCAAGCGGAGCAGTTTTCATTCTATCGTATTCCGAAAATCCTATTTACCGATGAAACGCTTTCCGGAATTTCTGTTGAAGCAAAGGTGCTGTATAGCTTTATGCTTGACC
>CAKSPN010000248.1 GCA_934481375.1 uncultured Clostridia bacterium | reverse complement strand
GTCCGTTAAAATGTCCCTGTAAGGAATCATTTCCTCTTCGCCCGTCCATATGCAGGCGTACGCTCTGCTGTAATCTGCTTTTTTTGCCACGCTTGCAGTGATGTTTTTAAAATCGGGCGTTGTTGCATTTTTGTCTGCACCCGAGATTGTAATATTTTTCACATCATAACCCAACATTCTGTTTTCTGCGTCAAACTGTCCGAGCATAATTGTGGGAGATGTTGTTATGAGCTTTCCGTAAGCCGCTCTTTCCGTGCAGTCGGATGCGGCTGAAATCGAAGCCGTTATTGTGTCGCTGTTTGTGAAAGTTTCATTTTTTATAATAAATGTTTCACGGTATGTTGACATTTCTCTTACACGTGCGTCATAGCAGTTTGTAAGTCTGAAACGGAAACCGTTTCTTACATAGCTTATTCCCAAATCGCGCCGTGTTTCGGTTTTAATTACCTGATTATGCGAATCTGTAAGCTTAACCGTTACGGTATCGTTCGGAACGTCAAATTCCCATGTCAGAGTATACATTTCGCCCTGTGTAAGTTCAAACGCTGCGGTCTGCTCCGAGCCAAATCTGAATATGGCCTGAATACGGTTTCTTGCACTCGGAAGCCACACATATGTAAGTCGCATACCGACTACATTATCGGCATTTGCGAAATGTGCAAACGTATAAATTTCGCCGTGTTCC
Organism: uncultured Clostridia bacterium; assembly: GCA_934481375.1. Taxonomy (GTDB): domain Bacteria; phylum Bacillota; class Clostridia; order UBA1381; family UBA1381; genus UBA4716. The sequence continues at coordinate 1,747 of CAKSPN010000248.1, read as the reverse complement.
GTTTTATAACCGCCGCCGTTTATATACACATCGCTTGCCGACAGCGCAAACTGTATTTTATTAACCACTTTTCCGTTTGACGGCTTGACTGTATATGTGTCTCCGTTATATCCCAGTCCGCCAAACGCAATATCGCTCATACCGTCAGATGAATTTCCCGTCATAACCACATCTGTTCCGTCAAGCGAAACGTTATGGCTTGTCAATGCGATATACGACTCATTTGTAAGAGTGCTGTCAGCGGGATTTTGCGCCAGCTTTTCTATGGGCATGGAATAGCCGTAAGGCTGCAGAAGCGACATCGCCGATGCGCTTACCGCACTCATCAAAACCATCGTACTTACCAGTGCTGAAATTATTTTTTTGAATTTCATAAAAATCTCCCTTCTTTAACCCTTTACCGCTCCCGATGCAAGACCGTTTACAAAATACTTGTTTGCAAAACCGTATACAACAAGTATCGGAATAATCGTTATAACTGCTCCGGCAAGCATCAAATTCCAGTTTGACGCCGCGCTTCCCGAGTTTTTAAGAGCCGTTATTCCGACTATAAGCGTTCTCTGCTCGGGTCTTGATATGGTGAACAGCGTAGGCATAAGATAGTCGTTCCATGACGACTGGAACGAAAGTATTGTAAGCGTTGCTATAATAGGCTTCAACAGGGGAAGTATTATTTTGAAGTATGTTCCCACAAACGAACTTCCGTCTATTTCTGCAGCCTCGTCAAGCTCTTTCGGCAGAGTTCTTATATAACTGCGTACAAGATATATGTTTACCGTACCTATCGCAAAGAAGTTCTTTACAATAAGTCCCCAAAGCGAATTGGAAAGCTTGAAAATATTAAGCACTTGGAATACCGCATATATCGTTATACTTCCGAAGTTTACAAACATCAGCGCCGAGAAGCAGGCAAATATCACCTTACTGCCGGGGAAGTTTCCGCCTCGTGCAAACACATATCCCGAAAGCGACGATATGATAATCGTTATCGCAACGGTTATAAGCGTATAATATGTGCTGTTCCAAAACATTTTCGGAATGTTTATCATATCCGACGTCCACGCTATTTTATAATTTTCAAGCGTAGGCTGCATTGGCAGAAGTCTTTCCGGGTGCACCATAATCTCGGAATTTGTTTTAAACGACGCGCATATCGTATACAGAATAGGAATGAGCGTTATAAACAAAACCGCTATGAGAAATATGTACTTTAAAATCATCGGAGGAATATCTCGTTTTCTGATTTTCTCTTTTTCGTCCATTGATATTTGCCCTCCTTAATATATTTCCTGCATTTTCTTGCTTAGCTTTGAATAACCCAAAGCAATCATCATCATAAATACCGCCGTAAGCAGTGCAACCGCACAGCCGTAGCCTATGTTTATACCCTGCTCGGCAAAGCCCGGCACGAATTTTCCCACTATGTACGACATAACCGTATACGTACTTCCGTGCGGTGCGCCGTTTGTGGTAACAAGTATATAATCGCTTGTCTGTATTGTTCCGTTGATTGCCAGAAGAAGTATCGTCTGCAAAACTGGCGACATCATCGGCAGCGTTATCTTCCAGAACATTGTCCATTTTGAGGCGCCGTCAAGCTCCGCACTCTCGTACACCTCTTTCGGCACATTCGCCATCGCCGCAAGAAAATACATTACGTTTACACCGAAAGTGTTCCATACCGATCCCAGTATAAGCGCCGCCATAGCCGTCCACGTATGCGAAAACCATTCGACATTCTGATTTA
>CAKSPN010000247.1 GCA_934481375.1 uncultured Clostridia bacterium | reverse complement strand
ATTATCTGCTCGCCCTGATGATAAATACGCTTATTGAACATAAAGTTTTCGTCAAGGAAATACTTTACCTCCTGTTCGTCTTTCGTATAATCGTAATCGGGGTCATAGCCTGCGTCATATCCGCCGTCACGGTATTTCGAGTCGTCATACTCGCCGTACTCAAATCCACGGACATTATATGTTCCGTCATAGACTATATCTTCGTTGTTTTTACTCTCTGCCGCCGTTTCCTCAACTGCTGCGGTTTCCTCCTCCGCAAGCACAGGCATCGCAGTGAACGTTGTTAATGCAAATATCAGGGACATAAGACCCGATACCGCTTTGCTTAACTTACTCATTGTTTCTACCTCCAATACTTTTAATTATTTATTTATAATAAGATTTTTAAACACGCCGATCGACGGCAATAATGTTCCGAAATCTTTAAATACAAACAGCTTAACGTTTACGTTCGGATTGTCAAAATCGATATTGCTCACGTCCATCGCCTTTATGTTCATTCCTCCGCCCTCGGCGGCTGTCTGAACACTGCCGACTGCCGTGCGCTTTAACACGTCCGAGTCGTAAACCGCCGCTATCGGTCTGCCGCTTATTTGTGCGTCGGTGTAATTTTCAAGGCTTACGTCTGCCGACTGCGACTGCATATCAATCTGCACCGTTGCAAGCATTTCTTCGCCGACATCCTTTGCGGTTATATACCGTGTCGACGCATTAAAGCTTAACTGCTTTTTGAACAATTGTCTGAAAAACCTTTCATTTGCATACAGTGTATGATATTCTTCGTAAATCAGCGGTTCCGCCGCTATCGAATTTCCGCCGTTTACGGTCATTGTCTGGCTTTTTCCGTATATTTTCGCATATTCGCCGCTGTCTTTTACCAGAACCGTTGTTGTATCGTTCAATCCGTCATAATCCACTTTTGCGCCCAGTTTCTGCGCAACCTCACGCAGAGGATAGTACATTTCGCCGTTTTGCTCCTTTGGAGCATTATTAAGAGCCGTAACCGTTCCTCCGTTTTGGTAGTACGACGGGGCGTTGTTAAATGCGGTCTCCTCCTCCGCACTTGTATCATAATCACTGTGATACAAAAGCTCAATGGAGTCTATCATAAATTCTGCATCATCGTAATCTTTCGGCGCATGGTTCATTACGTCAAATCTGAGTTGTTTCAGGTTCGACTGCAAATTCGAGCCTGCAAGCGGATAAATCATATCGACAAATCCGTCGTTGCCGCTTTCGCTGTACCATTCGCCCGAAAGCTGAACGGATTGCTGTTCATTGAAATACTTTCCGTTGTTACAGATATAAAATACCTTATTGGTCATAGCCGCATTTTCTTTTCTTACATTGTACTTAACACGTATTTTAACCTGTATTAAGCCATGATAATCAATATCCAAAAGCGGTGAATACAGCTGTGAATCATTTCCCGTAACCGAGCCTGTCAGACAGCCGTCTTTTACGGTGAGTGCTGTTGTATGCTGACCGTTCCAGCCCTCGGTGCTGTTATCAAAGTAATAACCCTTTATCACCGTTGCACCCTCTGCCTCGGTAGTGGGTGCGTTCTTTACAAGCTTAACCGTTTGAAGCCGTCTGTTCGGCGGATACAGATTGTTGAATCTGTCTTTCTGCTTTGTTGTGGGTACTTGATGCGCATAATCGTGATCATGGTTTTTGGCGTCCTTATTGCAGAATGCCTCATATATTGCGTCAAAGTATCCCCAGCCTTCGCCGCCCGACGGCGCTACCCAGTGTCCTTCGCCGTACTCGTCATATGTGTCTAAGCATATGAAATTGTGCGCTAAGCTGTTTTCGTCAAACTCGTTTCGTTTGCTTAAATAATGGTCTACTACTTTTCTGTAGTCCTCTGCCTCGATAATCTGATTTCCCGGAGCCTGCCATACACTGCCGTCAAGACCGGGGCTTAATGCAATCGTTTTATCGAGAATATCCTTATACTGTACGGATTTATTAATTTCCTCAATCTGACCCTCAACCGTTGCGGCGCTGCCGTAAGGCATTGAACAGTCTATTCCGATTTCCTTGTACAGATTAAGAGTATCTTCGTTCGCATCAAGGTTCATCGCTATTATCGGGTTTCCGACTCCTGCGTCAATGCACGTCTGTCTTATCTGATTTAAGAAATCTTGGCAAAGAGGAATTTTATCCTTAAGCGGTGTTTTTTCGTCTGCCGCCGTTCCCGCATATTTAAAGAAGTTGGCGGGGGTCCAGCAGGATAACACCGGTCTGCCGTTTATTCTTAAATAATCGGGATCTTTGAAGTAGTGTTCTATCAGGTACGGCAGGTACTTTTCAAGGAAATATTCCCTTGTCGGGTGGTAAACCGAGCCTGTTTCGAGAAGTACGCAGTACGGAAGCATACTCTTGTATTTTGCGTATTTCAATCCCTCGTCGATAAACGACCAGCCGAAT
>CAKSPN010000246.1 GCA_934481375.1 uncultured Clostridia bacterium | reverse complement strand
TATACACAGGCTCTTGTTATTTTATTTCCTGTTCCAATTCTTTAAATTCCTTTGTGTTAAAAAACTCAATTAAAGAAATATCCAAGCCGTCACATAACTTTTTCAGTGTGACAATTCCCGGATTGACGCTTTTTCCGTATAATATATTTTTGATTGTTGACGGTGCAATTCCCGATTCGGTTGCCAGTTTATTTATTGTTATTCCCTTTTCTCCGCACAGAAATATCAAGCGGTTTTTTACCGTTTCGTAAGTATTCATAGATCTAACGTCTCCTAACAGTACAATCAAATTTTTAATATCTACAGCTTACATCTTTTCATTATATGATAATATCAAGTCCATCAAAGAAATCATCATATGAACAATTATAAATCTTCCTCAATTCAATTATTACACTTACACGTATATTCAGTTCTCCTGCCTCATATTTCGCATATGTACTCCTGCCAATATCGCACCCACGGCGCTGAAGTTCGGCGCAAAGCTTTTCTTGGGATATATCATAATCATTCCGCAGTTTTCTTAAATTATCACCCATATTTCTGTCGCATCTTATTTTTTGTTCCATAATGTACACCTATTTTATTTCCTGCTCCAAGTTGCGGAATATATCTGAGTCAAAAAAATCCGTAATAGAAATATCAAGTCCGTCACACAGCTTTTTTAAAACAAGAACTCCGATGTCTTTTCGGCTTTCGTCAAGCAGACTGTATACGGTTGACGGGGTTACACCCGACTCTGTAGCCAATGTATTATATTTAATCCCTTTTTGCCTGCATAATTCCTTAATCCGCAATACAATTGCATTTTTAATACCCATAAAACCACTTCCTTTTGGATATTATTTTATAAACTATTGCATTTATGCGTATACGCACTTGCGTAATTACAGCAGATTTGTTATAATATTGTATTATTTATATACGAGGAGAAAATCATGAAATATAGCAAAAAAAACGATTACACCGCTGTTGTTTTACGGGACACCGCCCCGAAAAGATGAGTTATTCCGAGAGTGAAATCAAACCTCTGTTGGAAAGAGTCATTGACAAAGCAATACAAAGCGGATTTACAACCTATATAACAGGTATGGCTCCCGGCGTGGACATATGGGCGGCTGAAATTGTGCTTGAAAAGAAAAAGCGCAATCCGGCACTTCATCTGATATGCGCAATACCGCACCCAGGCTTTGAACGCCGCAGAACAATATACGAACAAGAAAGATATAAAAATATAATACAGAATGCCGATTACACCAAAACAATATGCACTCACTCTTTTAAATCCTGTTATCAAATACGAAACGAATTTATGGTTGACCGTTCAAATCTTGTAATAGCCGTTTGGAACGGTACTGCGTCCGGCACAAAAAATACCGTTGACTATGCAAAGCGCAAAGGCGTAAAAGTAATCAACATTTTGGAGGGCAATTAATTTTCATACACGTATTTTTTTAATATTGCATAAAACCGCATAATATGCTATAATAAATATAATTTTATTTAGGGGGGATTTTATGGCACTGTCTTTTAGAGGCGGACTGCATGTCCGTGATTTTAAAGGCTATACAAATTCGTGCGAAATAAAGCCGCTTTTACCGTGCGGCACTCATATTTTCCCGATAGAACAACACATAGGCGCATCGCTTAACGTGCTTGTAAATGTCGGCGACACCGTATGCGTGGGTCAAAAGCTGGCGGACGCAGAGGATTATATGGCTGTTCCCGTTCATTCTTCCGTTTCGGGAACGGTAAAAAAAATTGAAAAGCACCCGCACCCGTCGGGTACTATGGTAACATCTGTTTTTGTCGAGAACGATAACCTGTACACCCCGTACGAGGGAATAAAACCCGTTAAGGACATTTCCGTGCTTTCAAAGCGTGAAATGCTATGGGTAATCCGTGACGCAGGCATAGTCGGAATGGGCGGAGCAGGGTTCCCTGCTCACGTTAAGCTTGACACAGACAAAAAAATCAAGTTCCTTATCATAAACGGTGCGGAATGTGAGCCGTATATAACGGCAGACCACAGACGTATGCTGGAAAACACGGAGGATATTATCTCGGGCATACGCATAGTTATGAACATTCTCGATTTGAAGCACGCATATATAGGTATAGAAACAAACAAGAGCGACTGTATTTCATCATTCAAAAAACTCTTAAGATACGATGACAGCATACAGATTATGCCGCTCAAGCCGAAATATCCGCAGGGCGCGGAAAAAATGCTTATAAAAGCAATTTCGGGACGTAATGTACCTACGGGAAAACTTCCTGCGGACGTGGGGGCGATTGTTCTTAACATAGAAACCGTATACGAAATCTCACGTGCGTTTGCAACGGGTATGCCGCTTACCGAAAGAATTGTTACCGTAAGCGGTGACGCCGTAAACACGCCCTCAAACTTTCTTGTTCCGCTCGGAGTTCCGGCATCGTTTTTGTTTGAGGCGGC
>CAKSPN010000245.1 GCA_934481375.1 uncultured Clostridia bacterium | reverse complement strand
TTTTTGCCGGCAGCGAAATTTACGGCGGTCTTGCAAACACTTGGGATTACGGTCCCTTGGGCGTTGAGTTCAAGAACAACGTAAAAGACGCATGGCGCAAGAAATTCGTTCAGGAATCAAAGTACAATGTAGGCTTGGACTGCGCAATCCTTATGAACCCCGAAACATGGGTGGCTTCGGGTCACGTTGGCGGTTTTTCCGATCCGCTCGTTGACTGTAAGGAATGTAAGTCACGTTTCAGAGCCGACAAGATTATAGAAGATTACGCAACGGAACACGGCGAGGACGTATGCTGTGACGGCTGGTCAAACGAACAGCTTATGGACTACATCAAGGAACACAACATCGTCTGCCCGAAATGCGGAAAGATGAATTATACGGATATACGCCAGTTTAACCTTATGTTCAAGACGTTCCAGGGCGTTACCGAGGACAGCGAAAACACAATATACCTCCGCCCCGAAACGGCACAGGGTATATTTGTAAACTTCAAGAACGTTCAGCGTTCTAGCCGTAAGAAGATACCGTTCGGTATTGCTCAGGTGGGAAAATCGTTCAGAAACGAAATAACGCCCGGAAACTTCACATTCCGTACACGTGAATTTGAGCAGATGGAACTTGAATTTTTCTGCAAACCCGACACCGACCTTGAATGGTTTGCATACTGGAAACAGTTCTGTATAGATTTCCTTTATTCTTTAAATATGAAAGAAGAAAATCTCCGTTTCAGAGACCATGCTCCCGAGGAGCTTGCTTTCTATTCAAAAGCAACCTCGGACATCGAGTTCCTGTTCCCGTTTGGCTGGGGCGAGCTTTGGGGAATTGCCGACAGAACGGATTACGACCTTAATCAGCACATAAAGCACAGCGGTGCAAATCTTGAATATATGGACCCCGTTACGAATGAAAAGTACGTTCCCTATGTAATCGAGCCGTCGCTCGGTGCAGACAGAGTTGTTCTCGCTCTCCTTTGCGAGGCGTATGACGAGGAGGACTTAGGAAACGGCGACAGCAGAGTTGTTATGCACCTGCACCCGGCAATCGCTCCCGTAAAGGCTGCGGTTCTTCCGCTTTCAAAGAAGCTTAACGAACAGGCAACGGAAATTTACGAAAAGCTTATAAAGAAATACAACTGCGAATATGACGACGCAAGCTCAATAGGCAAGCGTTACCGCAGACAGGACGAAATAGGAACACCGTTCTGTATCACATACGACTTTGACTCTGCCGAGGACGGCGCAGTTACTGTCCGTGAGCGTGACACAATGGAGCAGGTAAGAATAAAAATCGATGAATTGGAAAAATTCCTCGATGAAAAGCTTGCATTTTAATTGACACTATAAAAAAACAAAGCAGACAAACCGTTTAAGGTTTGTCTGCTTTGTTTTTGGGCTTGAGGTGCTAACCTCAAGTTTAAACCGTTCCTTATGACAGCTTTTATTTTATGTTACTTTTTTTCTTGTAAATTCTTTTAAAAAACTCATAAATATATGCATATAACGCCTTGAACTCATTATTATTGCGAAACAAAGTTATTAAAACGATGTTAGGTATAACCGCACACAATAATGCTTTTAAGCAAAATCCGCCCCATTGATTGGAAAAGTGTATAATGCTGCATAATGCATAGACTAAAGCACAATTTACAATTACAGTTAACAAGTACAATAGTTTCATTTTTATATATTGCGAAAATGGTTTATGAAACACTTTACGATAAATCAACCAAGGATCATACCATACGTGTGTCAACAGTCTTGCAACTACGGTTGCAAACAATACACCTGTCAAGCCCCATTTATTTGCCAGTCCGATTGACAAAACAATGTTTAAAACAACCATGACAGCCGGTCTGTATTTTCCCTGCACAAACAGCGCATTTGCGTTTCTGAAGCTTTCATAAGGGCGTACCATTGTAATTATATATATATCTGCCACAAGCATAATTACAACGTCCATACCTAACAGATAATTGTTTCCCAACCATAAATCAATGAACGGATTTAGCAGTGTTATTAGTGAAACCGAAATAAAATTTCCTATCGCAAATGACAGAAAGTACATTTTTTTAAAAACAATATATTGTCTTTCACTTGTTTCACTTGCCGCAAGATTTCCCACGCTTGGTTTGATTTCCTCAAATACCTGACCGAAGAGTGAGTCCACATTATTTACTATCATCTTATAATAAGATAAAAAGCCCACAAGCGAAGTTCCGAGCATGGCTGATATAATAACGCTGTCTACACCTCTTTGAAGTGCTCCGGAAATTTTGTAAATTGCTAAGGCTCGTACATTTTTAAATATTTCTTTGCGTTCAACCAAGCTGAGGCTTTCATTGCACTCGCTTTTTAACATCGGATACCTATGATTTGCAACCGCTGAAATCACAACATTTTGTACAATTACCATCGTTACCATTACTGTAAGATAGCCGATATAACTTTTAAATACCGCTATAG
>CAKSPN010000244.1 GCA_934481375.1 uncultured Clostridia bacterium | reverse complement strand
CGGCTACACCGCTCTTAAATATTCCATAATTCCTCCGATAAAGCCTATCAAAAACCCCGAAAATATAGAAAAGCATATCAATCGTTTTGCAAAGGTGCGTGAAAGAATAGGCAATAAGGTGGATTTGGCGATTGATTTTCACGGACGTGTTGCGCCGTCGGCGGCAAATGTTCTTATAGAAAAACTGAAACCCTACAGCCCTATGTTTATCGAGGAGCCGTGTCTGCCCGAGAATGTGGATTGTATGGTAAATATCGCGCGCAAAACAACCGTGCCGATTGCCGCAGGCGAAAGACTTTTCGGCAAGTGGCAGTACAGGGAGCTTATCGAAAAGCAGGCTGTAAGCGTTATTCAGCCTGACATTTGCCATGTCGGCGGAATATATGAGGGCAGAAAGCTTGCGGCGATGATTGAGATGTACTACGGTTCGGTTGCACCGCACAATCCGCTCGGTCCCATATCGCTTGCGTCGTGTATTCAGCTTGATGCGTGCATACCTAACTTCCTTGTCCAGGAGCACCCGGGAAATCCCGATAAATCCGATTTGGGCGTAGGATATATAAAAGAGCCGTTTGTGATAAAGGACGGATATATTGATGTTCCGACCAAACCTGGACTGGGCGTGGAGCTTGACGAGGAGGCTCTTAAAGATAAGATGTATGACGGAAAATGGACAACGCCGAGACAATACTATGAGGACGGTAGCAATGCGGACTGGTAAGGAGGTAAAATATGAAATCGGTTTTTATAACGGGCGCCTGCTACGGCGCGGGATACGCCGTTGCGGAACAGTTTGCACGGGAAAAATATAACGTTTTTATAAGCGGACGTGATAAAAATAAAGCGGAAACTGCCGCAAAATCCATATCCGAAAAATACGGAGTTTACGCAAAAGGCTATCAGACGGTGACGTTTGAGCAAAGCGAAGTAAGCGAAATTTTTGCGATATTGAAAATAACGGATACAGTATAGACGCACTTGTGTTAAATGCGGCAAATCTGGGGATAGGGCAGGAAAGTCTTAATGTGGATATTGAAGATTTTGCGGGCGTTTATAAAATAAACGTTATGTGGAACTTTATGATGGCGAGAGAAGCGGCAAAGCAGATGAAGAAATCGGGTGGAGGTTCGATAGTATTTGTAACCTCCAATTCCGCTATTCGGGTTACGGAAAACCGCTGTGCTTACTGCTCGTCCAAAAGTGCGATACTTGCAATGTCAAAATCCTTTGCGGTTGACTGGGGCAAGTACGGCATACGCTCCAATTGCGTTCTGCCCGGTATGATTAAGACGGAACGCTGGCAGAATAATGTCAATAACTGCAAGTATTATCTTGCAAACTATACACCGATCGAGGATATTGCGGATTTTACCGACATAGCCAATGCGGTATGGTATTTTGCAAGCGATGATGCAAAAGCAACTACGGGTGCGGAACTTGTTGTGGACGGCGGAATGCTGGCACAGCTGACGCCGAATATCGAAAGAACTTTGTGGGAAGATGAATAATTGTACAGAGAAAACGGGAACAAAGTGGAGCAAGAAAAGAATATGGGAATGGTACAACAAAAAACCATGGATAAGGGGCTGTAATTTCATAAGCAGTGATTGTGCAAACCGTGTCGACCAGTGGCAGGAGTACAAATTTGAAGAAAGATTTGAAACGACCGAGCGTGAGTTGGCGCTCGCTGCGGAAACGGGCTTTAATTCCATAAGAATTATACCCGAGTTTTTCGTATGGGAGCAAGAGCATGACGGGTTTATGGAGCGCTTTGAAAGATATATTGAGGCGGCGCATAAAAACGGGATTTCCTGTATGGTTGTTCTCGGCAATGACTGTATGCCGCCGAAAGAGGAGGCGATAGAGCGCAGACATTTGGGAGAACAAAAGGTTGACTGGGGTTATCACGGCGGAAGAAAGGTGTCACAGCACGGAACATTAAAGGAGCCGGGATTTTCTGCTCTCGATGAGCCCGAAAGCGCAGAGAAATATTATGAATTTGTGCGGGAGATAGTAACAAAATACAAGGACGACGAGAGAATTATAATCTGGGACGTGTTCAATGAGCCGGGACAGGCAAAGCGCAAATCAATGTCATTGCCGCATTTAAAGAAATTTTTTGAGATAATACGTGATATTGACCCCATACAGCCGCTCACCGTCGGCATATGGACAGTGCTTGACGATATTCGTGATTTACCCGAAACAGAAAAGTACGGACTTGAAAATTCGGACATTGTTTCGTTCCACAGTTATGATACGTACATCAAAAACGTAGAGAAAATCAATCAGCTGAAAAAGCTCGGCAGACCCATAATCAATACGGAGTGGCTTGCACGCTGTATGGGGAATACGGTAGACGAAATGTTTCCGCTGTTCTTCTTGGAAAAAATCGGCTGTTACAACTGGGGATTTGTTGCCGGTAAAACGCAGACCTATGAGCAGTGGGAAGGTATGTGGGATTTGTATAACAAAGACCCCGAGAAT
>CAKSPN010000243.1 GCA_934481375.1 uncultured Clostridia bacterium | reverse complement strand
CTATGATCCATTGCAATCCCTCCTGAACCACATGATCGAAAAAGGGCTTTCCTCAAAAGAGCGGCAAGAGAGAATCTATTTTGCAGAAAATCTAGAAGAAATAAAACGGATTTTAAATCTTCAATAAAATAAAAATCCTTGAGGTACTAAACCTATGAAACGATATATTGCCCTATTGCGATGAATCAATATCAGCGGAAAGAACAAAGTCCCGATGGCAGAGCTAAAGCAAGGCTTTGAAGAAATTCCTCAAACAATTGAGCGACTCGGGAGTAATAGGACACTAAATATAACTGAAAGGTGCAGTTCATTTTGATATGCACCTTTTATTTTGCTGTTTTTTCGATAAGCTCAAACAGCCGCAGTTCGTGCAGTTGTTTGAGCAGTTCCGACATATTTTTAATTCCCATACGTTTCACAAGCCTGCTTGCCATCTTTTTGACCGATGTAACCTCAATAACCTTTCTGTCGGCAATATCCTTATATTTTTCGCCTTTGTACAGCGAATAAAGCAAATCAAATTCACCCTTTGACAGGCGTGTAAGATTAATATACATATAAAGCAGTGACTGCATATTGTCATTAACCTCTCTTGTGCGGTTGATAAGCTTTTGGGAGATTTCGGGATTGAGCGAGGTGTTGCCGCGAAAAACATCTTTTATATTCTTCAATATTTCGTCAGGTGGCAGACTCTTACTGAAAAAATTATCGGCTCCGTCCGCAACGGAGCGGAAAAGCTGAAAATCCGTTATGCTTTGAGATAAAATAATGATTTTTGTTCTCGGACATTCTTTTTTTACAGCCTTTATAACATTTTCGCTGTCGGCTTCGGCATTTATATCAAAAATCAGTACATCTGGGCGCAGGCGCTCTGCCAATTCAATACACCGTACGGCGGTATATGCCTTTGCGGAGATTTCTATTTCGGAAAAGCTCATAAATTCATCATAATAACTGCTGCGTATGTATTCCGGACTGTCATATATCAAAACCGTTATTTTAACCATATAAACCCCCAAAAAATTGTACTTCTTTTACATTTTAACACCAAAGTAGGGGATATGTCAATACTTTTTATTGTAAAAACATATATTATTATTGTTTAAACAAATAGCACGCACGCAAATAACCAATATAATTATTTGCATAAGCAATAAAAGGGGTGATGACATGAACAGAATAGCACAGCTCAGGAAAGAAAAACATCTTAACCAGATAGGACTTGCGATGAAGATGAATATTTCGCAGTATATGGTCAGCGCATATGAAACAGGCAGACATCAGCCGACAATGGATATGCTTATTGAATTATCTGATTTTTTCGGAGTGTCGGTGGATTATCTTATCGGCAGAAGTAATGTGAGAATGAGAGCCGATGAATTTTTTGCAACGGATTTTTCGGCGGAGGAGGCGGAGCTTTTGGCACTGTTTCGGGATATGGACTGCACCGAGCGCAGTAAGGCGCTGGGGATGATGTACGCCGTAAAACATTACAAAGACAGAGGGTTTTAGCAAAATGCTTTATGCCATGAGCAAACCGAACCCGAAGGAGTACCTGTGTACGCCGTCGGGTTCGGTTTGTTTTTCTAAAGCCACCGAATAAATTGAGCAAAGAAAGCAAGGATTATCCTTGCTTTCTTTCATAAATATTACAACTCTTTTTTAAGCCGCCATACCGCATCGGCAAGCTCCTCCGCATCACGTTCCTTATTGAACACACCGAAGGACGCACGCACAGCCCCCGTCTTTACCGTACCGAGAGCCTTGTGCGCAAGCGGAGCGCAGTGGTATCCGGCACGAAGCGCAAATCTGTCCGAAAGCCGCTGTGCAACCTCACCGCTTGCTTTGCCTGCTATATTAAACGCCGTTGTGCCTATTCTGTTTCCGTTTCCGTAAACGGTTATACCGCCCATATTGAGAAGCTTTTCCTCAAGCTTTTTCGCAATATACCTCTCCTTGCCGCCTATTTCGTCCGCGCCGTGCCGTCTGATATATCTTACACCCTCCGCAAGCGCTTTTATCGCCGGAGTATTCATTGTTCCGCTTTGGAGCATATCGGGCATAAATTTCGGCTGTATAAGGCTTTCCGATTTGCTTCCCGTTCCGCCCGTTATCACGGGCGAGAGATACTGCGGCTCCTTTACATACACACCGCCCGTTCCGAGAGGCCCCATAAGTCCCTTGTGCCCCGAAAATACAATAAAATCCGCCCCTATGCGTTCGGCGTCCACATTAAGGCAGCCTGCCGTCTGCGCCGTGTCAACAAGACAGAGAATATCGTTTTCCCTTGCGATTTTGCAGATTTCCTCTATCGGCTCTATAGTTCCGCATACATTGGAGGCATGAGTGCAGACTATGAGCTTTGTGTCATCGCGTATTGCGTCACGGAACGCCTGAGGGTCGGTGTAGCCGTTTTTATCGGACTTAACGACAGTGTAGTTGCCGAGGCGGTGCAGAGGTCTTAAAACGCTGTTGTGCGCCATTTCGGAGGTAATGGC
>CAKSPN010000242.1 GCA_934481375.1 uncultured Clostridia bacterium | reverse complement strand
GTTTGAGGTGCTAACCTCAAGTTTAAATCATTTCTGACGACAGGTGCGTCAGAAATGGCTTAAAATCAAAAATTTCAAATTTTGATACTTCAAAATCCAATCAACGGAATTTTTGATTTTTTCATACAGTAGTTTTGAAAAAAGTGATATGTCACTTTTTTCGCCTGTCGACAGGCTCTTATTGTTATTTCTTTACTATTTTTCTTACCGCAAGCGCCGCATACGACGCAAGCACACATTTTACAATATCGAGCGGTATAAACGGCAGAACGGACGCAGATATAAGAGCCCACAGTCCCTTGTTCACATATGCCGCCATAACGGCTGTTCCGCACACATAAATTATGGGTATTCCTATGCACACGGTTGCAAATATATACCTTGTCACGCTTTCCTTTTTCCTTGCGAAAAGGCTTATAAAAAATACTGCGATAATATATCCTATTATGTATCCGCCCGACGGGCCGGCAAGACGTCCTATTCCGCCCGTACCGCCAGAAAATACGGGTATTCCGACAATTCCTATGAGTGTATAAATTATCTGCACCAAAAGCGCCTGTTTGGGTTTTAATACAAGCGCCGTAAGATTTACCGCAAAAGTCTGCGCCGTAATCATAACCGCCGTAAACGGCAGCGGAAACGCTATATACGCCGACACGCACGTAAACGCCACACAAAGCGCCATTCGGCAAAGCTCCGATGTTTTTATTTTTCTGTCCATTGCTATCCTTCCTTTCGGATACAGTATATCATATATAAAAGCAATTGTCAACCTATTTTTATAATATAGGTTGACAATTGCTTTTCTCTTGCATATCCCCCGCACCTGTGATACAATAAAGAAAACAATTATAGTACGGGTGAGAAAATGGACAATTTACATGAAATATTTGCCTCTTTGCCGAATAAAATTACTATCAGCAAGCCGTCGGCAAAGGATAATAAATACAAGAAAATAGTTATTACCAAAACAGAAAACGGGTATCAAATCGAAAAATTCACACAAAAACAGGCTTTCCACGAAAACGTAACGGCAGACGAAGCCGAAAGCTTCTGCAAATCGGTAATGGGCAGTGATTTTTTACAGCTCAACGCATGGGACGGAGAATACGAGCATATAATGCTTATTTCACGCAAAGGCAGGGTAAGCTATAAAAAGAAAAAGTCCGATTTGGCGCACTCGGCGCAAAAGCACAACCGTGAGAAAAATTATATTCTGCCCGAGGGAACGGTTATTTTGCCGCTTGTAGATATGGGTATATTCACAAAAGAAGGAAAGGTCGTACACTCAATGTACGATAAATTCAAGCAGATAAACCGTTTTATTGAAATAGTTGATGATGAAATACGAAATGCGGATTTTAAATCGCTTAACATTATTGATTTCGGGTGCGGAAAGTCTTATCTGACATTTATTTTATACTACTATTTCACCGAGATACGGAAAATAGACGTTAATATGACGGGGCTTGACCTCAAAGCCGATGTGATTGACGAATGCAACGCCGCCGCAAGGAAGTACGGATATAAAAATTTGCACTTTGAACTCGGGGACATAATCGGATACAAAACCGACAAGCAGGTTGATATGGTGATAACTCTGCACGCCTGCGATACAGCCACCGATTACGCTTTATACAACGCAATCAATTGGGACACGAAAATGATTTTTTCCGTTCCCTGCTGTCAGCATGAATTGAACGGTCAGATACATTCGGAAAAGTTTTCACTTCTCACAAAGTACGGCATAATACGTGAACGCACCGCTGCGCTTATGACAGACGCAATACGTGCAAATCTGCTTGAAGCCTGCGGCTACAGAACTCAGCTTCTTGAGTTTGTGGACTTGTCGCACACGCCGAAAAACATACTGATACGTGCTATAAAATACAACATATCAAAATCAGCCAAAGACAAAGCTATTGCCGAGGCGGAAAGCATAATAAACGAATTTAATCTTGACCCGACGCTTTACAGGTTATTGAAAATCAGAAACGGAGGTTAAACGTTATGCAGCATCTTAACAATCTTGAGCCGAAAAGAGTTATGGAATACTTTGAGGAAATATGTGCAATTCCGCACGGTTCGGGCAACACAAAGGAAATAAGCGAATATTGCGCCGACTTTGCACGTGCGCACGGCTTTGAATATCACCAAGACGATATGAACAATATTATCATCATTTGTCCTGCCTCCGAGGGGTATGAAAACTCACCTGCCGTGATTATACAGGGGCATCTCGATATGGTTTGCGAAAAAGAGGACGAATACGATTTTGATTTTAAAAAAGACGGACTTAATCTGCGCATCAGCGGTGATTTCATAGACGCCGAGGGTACAACTCTGGGCGGTGATGACGGCATAGCCGTTGCGATGGCGCTTGCGCTTATGGACAGCGATTTACCGCACCCGAAAATCGAGGCTGTATTTACCGTTGATGAAGAGGTAGGAATGCTCGGTGCGGCAAAAATAGATTTATCCATGCTCACGGGAAAAACACTCATAAACATAGACAGTGAGGACGAGGGCGTGCTTACCGTCGGCTG
>CAKSPN010000241.1 GCA_934481375.1 uncultured Clostridia bacterium | reverse complement strand
ACTGTAGATAGTGGGGAAATTATCGCTCCGATCGGATTTCGTCCGACGGAGCTTTTTATTTTATCGGAGGTGTTGCTGTGAAGATACTGCTTGTAGGATATGATGAGGAAATAACCGCTCTTACGGGAAAAATTCTTGAGCGGAGCGGATATGACATAGTCTGCCGTCCGTATATGCCGGGCGCAGACTCGATTGAGAGTGAAAATATTCAGCTTGTTATTGCGGAGCTTGAAGCCGATGAAAATGAGAGGGTGCGCTTTTGTAAAACGGTGAAAGGCATTAAAAGACCGCCCAAACTTTTGCTTATCGGCAGAAGCGGCGAAGAAGAAATTCCTATGCTCAATGCGGGAGCGGACGATTGGATTAAAAAGCCGTACAAAACGGCGGTGTTCCTTGCACGTGTATCCGCCCTGATGCGGCAGTGCGAAATCAAAAGGGAGGAGTATTGATATGAAAAAAAGATTTACGGCGTTTGCACTTGTATTCGGTATGCTGATAAATCAGAGCGTCGGCTTTGTGTCGGCAGCCGAAAGTGAAAAAAACGTATACGGACATTCCATAAAATATGAGCCTGTGACACAGCTTTACACGGGCGGTGAGCCTGTAAGATTTTTTGACGCCGCCGTGACCCAATGGGAGGATATAAGAGATGAAGCGAAGGCTATTAAGTGGCTTAGCGAAAACAATTACCTTTTAAATCATTTCGGACGTTATTTCAGCGGCGTTGAAATGAAAGACTGCTTTAACTCAAAAGGCGAATGGCAAACGCAGATGAAAGGCCCGAGAAACGTCCGCAGATGGGACGCAAACGTAAGCTTTGATGCGCTTACCGAAAAGGAACAGCGTGAAAACGGAAACATATCCGCTATGTTCGATAAGGGCGATTTGCAGTATCTGTTCTCACGGAAAGTAAAAACCGTTCAGACGAGATGGGGACTCACCGATCAGAGCAACGATACGGGAACGGTGCTTGTTTTCGGCGAATGGGTACAATCAAAGGGCGGCGGCTGGCATAAGTATAACACGCTGGGCGACGGCCCCAATCTGTACGATACTTTCGCATGGAAAAATGCGGACTCCCTGAACTTAATCAGCTTTATGGCGCTGAGCGATAAGGATAACCGTGTGGATTCGTATATGTCGGGAGCAATGCTTGTCGGCAAGGATATTCAAGGCCCGAGAATAAGCTCCGTTCGTGTTACGTCCGATATTGAGGGGGAAAATGAAATCGAAAACGGAACAATCACTCTCGATACGGTAGATAAGCTTGATGACCGCACTGTGTATTTTCAGGTTGAATGGGATGAGCCGGTTATGTTCAGGGATATGTCATCGGGCAAGCTGAAAGATTTATCCTTAAAGATTAACACAATAGGCATTGACGGTACAAGCGGACTCATTGCGGAAGCGCCGTTTCTGAAGTTTGCACCGTCAAAGAAAGACAGCAAACCCGTTATGGTGTTTGAATATAAAATCGCCGACCCGTATGCGGATTTTACGTCCGTTACGCAGGAGAGGGGATATTTTTACAAGTTCAGCAATGTATCTGTTTCGGACCGGGAAAACAATACACTGTGGAATAATATATACGATATTTCGGGAAACAAATTTGCGGCGGACGCAGACAGATTACAGCCGTCGGGCAAGGTTGTTTCAATTGTAAGCGGAGCGCCGAAGGTTGATTTGACGCCGTTCGGAATTAAAAATATCCGAATGGAAAAAACGGACGGCAATACCGCATATATTGCGGAGAGGGAAATCTTAGAAATAAATCTTAAGCTGAACAAGTCTTTGTCGGGGAATATAAAAAAGGAAGATTTGCCGAAAATAACTCTTAATGTAACCGATTTGGACGGAAAAAATGTAACGTTGGAGCCGTATGCATTTGAAAGAGATTGCATTAAGTACCGCACGTGGTTTAAGCGTGGGTATAAGGCTGACGGCGAAACGGTTAAGGTTGTTTCGGTTTCGGCTGTTTCCGATAATGTCAAAGACGAATCGGGATACAAGATGATGAATTACGCTGTTGACGGTAACGGTATGCTTGTACCGACCGACATTCCGTCGGGGGCAAAGAGCAAAATATCGCTCTACAGCGTTTCGCCCGATAAGCAGTATAAGCTTGATTTTGACGCACCGAGCATTGCATTGTCGGTAAGCGATGACGGCGAGGGCGTTATTTCGGTGTCGGCGTCGGTTGAGGATAGTTCTTTGGAGGGGTGCGAGGTATCTTTCACCGTAAAGATGAACGGAACGGCGGCAGACGAGGGAATAAGCGCTCAGGCGTCTGCGTCCGAAACATACAATGACTCGGAATGGAAACAAGGCGAAAACGGTGCAACGATTGCAGCTTTTTGCGCACCCGTCATCAACACGGGCGTAAAAGGCAATGCCTACGGATTTGTCAAGCTACCGCAAAACAGCGAGGCTGATAAAATAACGGTAAGCGCTACGGTGATTGACGAGGCGGGAAACAGCGCAAATGCGGAAAAAGAATTTTCAGCCCCAGAATGGGGCGGCTTTGATACGCTTGCCCCGATAGTCAATACAAC
>CAKSPN010000240.1 GCA_934481375.1 uncultured Clostridia bacterium | reverse complement strand
ACCCATAGCAACACGCTGTCTCTGACCGCCCGACAAAGCCTTCGGCTTTCTGTCGAGCAAATGCTCAATATCAAGAATTTTTGCCGCTTCCATAACTCTTCTCTTGATTTCATCTTTCGGAGTCTTTCTGAGCTTTAAGGCAAACGCCATATTCTCAAAAACCGTCATATGCGGATAAAGAGCATAGTTCTGGAAAACCATTGCTATATCTCTGTCCTTAGGAGCAACATCGTTTACCAGCTTACCGCCGATATATAATTCACCCTCCGAAATTTCCTCAAGACCTGCGATCATTCTTAAAGTTGTTGACTTACCGCAGCCTGAAGGTCCGACAAGAATTATGAATTCCTTGTCTTCGATATCAAGACAAAAGTCACCGACTGCAGTAACTCCGCCTGCGTATCTTTTGTACACGTGCTTTAACTGTAAATCTGCCATTTCTATGAATTCCCCTCTCATACTTATGAAAATTTTTGTGCTGACATTTTCGCACAAACGCATTTTTCATGACATTTATAATACACTAACATAATAACACATTTTATCAGAAATTGTTATCCTTATAATTCACAAAAATGCATTTTTTATTTAGTGATAATAAACAAACATAGTAAACACCCCTGTCAAAGTGCCTATAATGCGCCTTATTATTCTTTATTTGTATTGGCTATTATTTTTTCGGCTATATTCTGAGGGGTCTGCTCATAGCGCACAAACTCAAATGTGAACATTCCTCTGCCGCGGCTCATTGACCTTACATCAACAGCATATCTAAACATTTCCGCCATCGGCACTTCCGCCTCAACCATATTGAGTCCCGGCTTGTCGCTTTCGCCCATACCCATTATTCTTCCGCGGCGCTTGTTTATGTCGCCTATAACATCGCCCATTATGTTTTCGGGAACGTATGCCTTAAGGTAACCTACAGGTTCGAGCAATACGGGTTTTGCCTGTTTCATACCCTCTTTATATGCTATCGACGCCGCCGTTTTGAACGCCATTTCGGACGAGTCTACGGGGTGATACGAGCCGTCAAGCAGGGTTGCCTTTAAGTTTACCACAGGGTATCCCGCCAGAACGCCGTGCAGGCAGGAATCACGCAATCCTTTTTCAACCGCAGGGAAATAGTTTTTCGGAACGCTTCCGCCGAATACGCTCTCCTCAAAGACCATATCCTCCATTATGCCTGGCTCAAATCTGATTTTTACATGGCCGTACTGACCGTGACCGCCCGACTGTTTCTTATGCTTTCCTTCGACCTCAGCCGTTCCCGTTATTGTTTCACGGTACGGAACTATCGGATCGGACAGCTTTACGTTTATTCCGTATTTGCTGTTTAATTTGCTTACGATAACGTCTATATGCTGTTCGCCCTGACCGTTTATGAGAGTCTGCTTTGTTTCCGAATTGGTCGTAACGGTAAACGAAGGATCCTCATCGGTAAGCTTTGTAAGTCCCGATATTATTTTTTCCTCGTCGCCCTTTGCCATAGGCTCTACCGCCATTGACAGCACCGGATTGGGGAACTCTATGCCCGTAAGGATTATATTCTTGTCCTTATCGCACAGTGTGTCGCCCGTTTTTGTGTTTTCAAGCTTTGCCGTACAGCCTATATCGCCTGCTTTTATTTTTGAAGCTTCAAGCTGTTTTTTACCGCACAGGTTAAATACCTTGCCTATCTTTTCGTTACAGCTGCGGTTTGGATTGTACAGCACGCTGTCCGAATGAATATCGCCCGAATACACTCTGAAAAGCGACATTTTTCCCACATACGGGTCTGCAATCGTCTTGAACACAATTGCGGCGGTCGTTTCCTCCTCGCTCTGAACAACCTCTATCGGCTCGCCGCTGTCTGCCGAATGGGCAATCTCCTCGATTTCCGACGGAGCGGGAAGATATTTTCCGATACCATCCATAAGTGAGCGCACGCCTATATTATCCTGTCCGCTTCCGCAGTATACGGGGTATATACTGCCGTCCTTGACGCCCTTTCTTATTGCGCCCTTTATTTCGTCAACGGTAAATTCCTCACCGTTGAAGTATTTGTTCATTAATTCCTCGTCCGTTTCGGCAACAGCCTCCATTATCATATCTCTCAAAGGCGCCACAACCTCCGCCATACCGTCCGGAACGGGGATTTCAACCCTGTATATTCCGTCATAACGGCGTGCGGTCATATCTACTATATCAACAAAGCCTTTAAACTCGTCACCCTCACGTATCGGGTATACAAACGGCGTTACGGATTTTCCGAACACTTCTTTCATCTGCTCGAGCGTTTTCTGATAATCGGCACGGTCATCGTCGATTTTGTTTACGAAAAACATTATCGGTATACCTCTCTGGCGTGCATATTCAAAAGTCTGCTCCGTTCCAACCGAAACTCCGCTTCTGCCGCTCATTACGACAAGCGCACTGTCTGCGGCACGCACGCCCTCCTTTACCTCGCCCGCAAAATCAAAAAATCCCGGCGTATCGATTATATTATATTTCATATCCTTCCATTCTATCGGCGCCACAGCCGCAGAAACGGAAAACTGTCTTTTGATTTCCTCGGGGTCACAGTCGGTAAC
>CAKSPN010000239.1 GCA_934481375.1 uncultured Clostridia bacterium | reverse complement strand
GCATAAGCTGTTCATCTATATGCAAACGACCCGCCGTATCGATTATTACGGGGTCATTGCCGTGCTTTAGCGCATGTTCGACCGCTTCTTTTGCAATCTTAACCGGGCTTACGTCCGTTCCCATTGAGAACACCGGCACATCTATCTGACTGCCAAGCACCTCAAGCTGTTTTACAGCCGCCGGACGATACACGTCACAGGCAACCATAAGCGGACGCTTGTTCATTGTTTTTGCGATGTTTTTCGCAAGCTTTGCGCTTGCCGTGGTTTTACCCGCACCCTGCAGACCGCACATCATAATAATTGTCGGCGGTTTTGACGAAAATTGCAGACGCGAGGTTTCTCCTCCTATCATCTGCGTAAGCTCATCATTAACTATTTTAACAAGCTGCTGTGCGGGAGTAAGAGATTCCATAACCTCCTGACCGAGAGCTTTCTCCGAAACTGCCGCAACAAATTCCTTTACAACCTTAAAGTTTACGTCAGCCTCAAGCAGAGCAAGCTTTATTTCACGCATAGCATCTTTTATATCTTTTTCGGTCAGCTTGCCTTTGCCGCGCATTTTTTTTAAAACGCCCTGAAGCTTTTCGCCCAGACTTTCAAATGCCATTCTCTGCTCCTCCTATATCTCCTCGGACAATTTCCGTGATATTTCTTTAAGACGCTCGGTTTCGCTACCGTAAGGAAGTCCGTCTATTATAGCGTTCATTTCCGCAATCTGCTTTGTAATATCATTAAAGCGTTTTACAAGACCGAGCTTTTCTTCATATTCGTTAAGCTGCTTTTCGCCTTTTTTGATAAAATCCCTTGCACCCTGTCGGCTTATCGAGCTTTCCTCCGCAATTTCCGCAAGCGACAAATCCTGGTTATAGTACATATCAAGAGCGTCATACTGCTTATCGGTCAAAAGCTGACCGTAAAAATCCATCAGCATACCGATTTTCATATCCTTAGCCATACAAGCACCTCTGTAAAGCATTTTTACTTAACAGAATGTATTTTACACCATTTTACTGCGTTTGTCAATAGTTTTTTTATAAAATATTTGCTTTTTTGCGCACAGGTGTGATATACTTTAAATCAGTAAACATTACGGAGGTTAATTATGTGGGCATTTGAAAGTGTATTTTATCAGATATATCCGCTCGGATTTTGCGGTGCGCCGTTTGAAAACGACGGAATATGCGAGCACAGAATATTAAAAGTTATTGACTGGACGGAGCATATAAAAAAGCTCGGAGCGAATGCGGTGTATTTTTCGCCGCTGTTTGAGTCGGACACTCACGGCTATAACGCACGCGACTACAGAAAAATCGACTGCCGTCTCGGCACAAACGAGGATTTCAAAAAGGTATGCGAAAATCTGCATCAAAACAGCATACGTGTTGTTCTTGACGGCGTATTCAACCATGCCGGCAGAGGATTTTTCGCTTTTCGTGACGTTTTGGAAAACCGTGAAAACTCACGCTACCGTGACTGGTTTTATATCGATTTTAACGGCAATTCTCCCTACAACGACGGATTATGGTACGAGGGCTGGGAGGGAAATTACGACCTTGTAAAGCTTAATCTCCGCAACGAGGAGGTTATAAATTACTTATTTGAAAGTATTAAACTATGGATAGATGAATTTGACATAGACGGTCTGCGCCTTGATGTGGCGTATTGTCTTGACCATGATTTTCTGCGCCGTTTAAGAGCATACACGGACAGCCTAAAACCCGAATTTCTGCTTTTGGGCGAACTTCTGCACGGTGATTACAGGCAGTTTGTAAACCCGTCAATGCTCCACAGCTGTACTAATTATCAGTGCTACAAAGGTTTATATTCAAGCTTTAACACGATGAATATGTTTGAGATTGTTCATTCGCTTTTACGCTTTTTCGGTCCCGAGGACTGGACGGTATGCCGCGGCGAGCATCTGCTGAGTTTTGCAGATAATCACGACGTTACACGAATAGCAACCATTCTCAATAACAAAAATCATCTGCCGCTTGTATACGGCTTTGTGTTCGGTATGCCGGGTATCCCCTGCGTATACTACGGCAGTGAATGGGGCGCCGAGGGCGATAAAAAGGGCGGCGATCCGTCACTGCGCCCCTGCTTTGACGCTCCTGTTGAGAACGAGCTTACCGACCTGATTTCACGTATGGCTGAAATCCATAAAAACAGCGAGGCGCTGTGTTACGGTGGTTTCCGCTCGGTGCTTCTGCAAAATCAATACTGCATATTTGAACGCAAAAGCGAGCATGAGCGCATACTCGTTGCAATTAACGCCTGCGCCGACACCGTAACGGCGCATTTTGACGCCGGCTGCGGAAAAGCCGTTGAGCTTATAAGCGGAAATGAGCACGATTTCGGCGGAGGCAGTGAACTACCCCCGTACAGCGTGCAGTTCTGGAAATGTGAATATTAAAATAAAAAGTCCGTATTTTAAAAATACGGACTTTTTATTTTAATACTTTTTATGCTCGTCTGCCCAGCCTTCTTTGTTCACCTGTCTTGCTCTTGCGATTGAAAGACTGCCTTCGGGTATATCGTTCGTTATTGTCGAGCCTGCGGCAATATACGAGCGGTCGCCGACGTCTACCGGCGACACAAGATTTGTGTTA